>JAAZZI010000053.1 GCA_014239225.1 Gammaproteobacteria bacterium | reverse complement strand
ATATACTTTTAGTCAAGGAACTATAGTTAGAAATAACAAAGTAGTTGCGATTGAAGGAAGAGGCGGTACTGAAAGAATGTTAAAAACAAGTAGAAGTAAAATACTTGAAAATAAACGTACGCTTAAAAATTGTGTCTTAAACCATGTAAGGGCAGCCAACATTAAAATTAAAAAACCTAACGCACTGGCAAGATAACGATGCAACATTTCCTTCCATGCCTTATCTTTTTCAAATAACCTTTCAGGATAAGCCAAATTCATCTCCTCAACTTGACTAATACTTCCCTCGGGGACAATCAATTTGCCATAACAACCCGGCCAATCAGGACATCCTAAACCTGCGTCAGATAACCTAACGTATGCACCTAAAATAATGACCACAAGCGCCAACAAACATCCGAGACGTAAAAGATTAAGAAATACACGGTTTAAATTTATTTTCATTTTTTAGACTTTATAATCTTTTTTATTAACCGATACGAGATGCTCTTAATAATTTTTTTAGGTCCTTCAAAATACCTTTTGGGTTTATATCAGATGGATAGCTCATCATAAGATTACCGAGTGGGTCTGAAATATATATATGTCCGGCTTTGGTTGGGTTAATAACTTTTTCTGAACGAAACTTATCTAATAGCGTATCTAAATCGACTGAGTCAGTATTAATCACCTGTTGCCCTGCGTAGTTAATAAATAATTTAGATAGTTCACCAGGATGTTGATTGGTTAAAAATAGAACTTTTTGTACTCTTAGTGAATGTTTGCCTATGCCCATATGGATTTGCCGCATTCGATAAACATTTTCCATGCAGATTTCATCGCATGACTCGGCTACAAAAATCATGCTCCATTTCCCATACAAAGTATTTTTTCTTTCTAAATTAGTTGGGTCAACTAAAGAAAAATCTTCTAATAGAATGGGGGGGTTTATAATTTGGCCATAATTTGATGTTCCTCTAGCCTCTAAAAAATCAGTATGGCTAAAAATAAACCATGATAAAATTAAAGGCCCTGTAAAAACAATAATAATAGCAGTGATAATTATTTTGTTTTTCTTATTGGGATTTTCGGCGTCCATTTATTTAGCTCCATTTCTTTTTTTAATATTTATTACTAAATAAATAGCAAGCAGCGTGATGGCAAAAGCAAACCATTGGTATGCATAACCCATATGAACATTCTCGCCAGAATTATGTGACTGCCGCTTTTTAGTATAGCCATGCATTGATTCTGGAGATAATCTCATTATAAAAGGCAATAATTTAATTTTTGTTATATCAGATACTTCGGCAATAGTTAGTCTTTGCACTCTTGTGATAGTTTCGCTCAATTTTTCAACATGTTCTTTAGTTAATAAAAGTCCTGTTCGTGGCTCCTCTTTTATAACACCATTAATATTAATTATACCTTCTGTCATAATTAATCTTGGCCTTAAACTTCGATCATTATTTGTTGAGACCCAGCCTCGATTTACCAGAATAATATCTTCACTATCTTCAAGCCTAAAAGGTGTGTAAACATAGTATCCTGCCTGCCCAGCATGCACCTGGTTATCTAATAAAATTTGATGCTGTTCCAGGAAATTACCCGTAGCATTAACCTTACGCCATACAAGATCGGCGGTGTCCACGGTTTTAATCACATTATGATCGAGATTAACTGCCTCTTTGATCTGCCGTTTCTCAAAAAAAGAATGTTGAGATCTTTTTTGTTCGGCGCGATCGAGCTGCCAAAAACCCAAGGAAAGAAACAGGATAAAAAATACTAACGTTATGAGACTTGTTATTAGTCTTGGACAAAAAACCCATTTTTTAATATTTACTTTCATTAATTATTAATTCATCGAGCTCTATGAGATTTATGCTGTTAAACTATTAAACTAAATTGCAGAGACATACAATAATGGATGCCGCCCTTTATTTTAAAATTTATATCTTATTTCTATTTATTCTGATAGGTATTTCGCTTTTTTCAGGACTTTTTTTCTTAACAAAAGACAAATCGAGCTCAAAAAGATTGGTTACTTCGCTGACTTTCAGAATTATACTTTCTATTGCGGTATTTATTTCCTTGTTATTTGGTTATAAGTTTGGATGGATAACGCCACACGGGGCTGGTTTTTAAATAGCGCAAAAACTATAAAGGCGCTGCCAATGCAGCGCCTTTATATATTATTTTTTTAGTCTATACCCAATAAACAAATACGAATAACCCCAACCAGACTACATCAACAAAATGCCAGTACCATGCGACTGCTTCAAAGGCAAAATGGTTATGCGCCGAAAAGTGCCCCTTCATCGATCTAATCAAAATGACCAATAACATTGTTGCGCCCATAGTGACATGGAAGCCATGAAACCCAGTTAACATAAAAAAGGTTGACCCGTAGACGCCTGATTTAAGTGTTAAGTCGAGTTCGTGGTATGCGTGGCCATATTCTATTGCCTGTAAGTAGACAAAAACAAAGCCCAAAAGGACGGTAGCTGCCAACCACCAACACAGAACGGAACGATTCCCTTGCTTCATTGCCCAATGCGCAAACGTAACCGTTGCGCCACTAGACAAAAGAATCGCAGTATTAACAGCAGGAACGCCAAAAGCTGGAATGACATCTTTTATTGCCATATATTTGGATTCAAGCCCATCAATAGACATATCAGGAGTTAATAATAAAGGCCATACAGCCTGAAAATCAGGCCATAAAAATTGGTTACTGACGTTTTCTTCTAAACCTAGCCATGGCACTGAAAGAACCCGCGTATAAAATAAAGCGCCAAAAAATGCTGCGAAAAACATTACCTCGGAAAAAATAAACCAGGCCATCCCCCAGCGAAAACTGATATCGACCTGCTCACTATATTTTCCTGCAATGCTTTCAGCTATAACGTCTTTAAACCAACCATAAAACAGATAAACAATAGCAGCGACACCAAGACCTAAGACATACTGCCCATTATTGATATAACCATTCAGCACCATACCGCCGCCGCAAAAAGCGACGAACAAAGCTAGAGTCCCCACTATAGGCCAACGACTTGGTTCCGGGATAAAATATGTATCGTGTGAATCAGTCATAACCATTCCTCACCTTAATTAATTATTTTTTAACCATTATCTTTTATTACTATTTTGCGATCTTGCCCTGTAACAGCAACAGCCTTTTCAGAAGCTTTAAAAAAAGTATACGACAGGGTCATTGTTGTTATTTTTTCTGGCAAATCTGAGTCAACGACATAACGTACAATCATATCTTTCTTTTCACCAGGCGCTAATTCTTGGTTTATAAAACAAAAACATTCTGTCTTATTAAAAAATAGTGATGCTTGTTCTGGGGCAACACTTGGTACTGCTTGCCCAACAATGATCTTATTAGATTTGTTTTCTACAACGAATACCGCCTCGGCTATTTCGCCAGGCCGTACTTGCTGTTTAAATTCAGCGGCCTTAAAAGTCCAGGGTAAATTAGGATTAACATTGGTATCAAACTCAACCGTTACAAACCTGTCAACATCAACATCATTAGCGTTTACTTGTGATTGTGTAATTCGGCCCGTTTTACCATTAATGCCAGTAACCTCACATAAAATATTATATATGGGCACCATCAAATAACCGAAGCCAAACATTGCCACAGCTACAAGTCCAAGTTTTTTTGCCGTTTTTGTCGCATTATTTTTCATAATTTTTACCAATAAAATATAATAAACACCGCATAAAAACCGATAGCGACTAACCCCAAAATAATAGCTAGTCGCATATTTTTTATCGCCAGTTCCTTTTTAGCCGACATTTGATCTTTTTCACTCATTAACAAGCATAATTCCCATTGTTTATTTTATGAATGTGCTGTCGCATCCGTTACTTCGGGTGGTGTTGTAAAAGTATGAAATGGTGGTGGCGAAGGCAGGGTCCACTCTAGACCATGCGCGCCTTCCCACACTTGATCTGTTGCTTTTTCGCCGCCGCGTACACACTTAATCACTACCCAAACAAGTATTAGTTGGCTTAGGCCAAACACAAAACCGCCTAGACTGATAATTGTGTTCCAGTCTGCAAACTGAACATTATAATCTGGAATACGGCGAGGCATTCCTGCTAGACCAATAAAATGCATTGGGAAAAACAGCACATTGACTGAAACGGTCGACAACCAGAAATGTAGTTTGCCGAGTTTTTCATCATACATATTGCCTGTCCACTTAGGTAACCAAAAATAAATGCCGCCGATAATGCCAAAAATAATCCCCGGAACAATGACATAATGAAAGTGGGCAACAATAAAATAAGTGTCGTGATACTGAAAATCGACGGGGGTGATCCCCATCATCAAACCAGAAAAACCACCAATCGAAAACATAAATAATACGCCAATTGCGAAAAGCATTGGTGTTTCGAAGGTCATCGAACCTTTCCACATGGTTGCCATCCAGTTAAATATTTTCACGCCGGTCGGCACAGCAATTGACATCGTTGCATACATAAAAAATAACTCGCCTGTTAATGGCATGCCAACGGTAAACATATGATGCGCCCAAACAAAAAATGATAAGAAAGCTATCGATGCGGTTGCATACACCATTGAGGTGTAGCCAAATAATGGTTTGCGTGAAAAAGTCGGTATGATCTGTGAGATGACCCCAAACGATGGCAATACCAAAATATAGACTTCGGGGTGTCCGAAAAACCAGAAGATATGCTGAAACATAACCGGATCACCACCGCCTGCGGCATCAAAGAACGCGGTGCCGAAATATTTATCGGTTAACAGCATTGTAACGCCCCCAGCTAATACGGGCATTGCCGCGATTAATAAAAATGCCGTAATAATCCAAGCCCAAACAAATAATGGCAGTCTCATAAAAGACATCCCTGGGGCGCGCATATTAAACACCGTCGCGATGATATTAATAGCTCCCATAATTGAAGAAATCCCTAGAAAATGAACCGCAAAGACTAGGTAGGGAAATCCATCACCCAACTGCAACACTAACGGTGGATACATTGTCCAACCGCCTGCTGGTGCGCCGCCCTGCATAAAAAACGTTGATAATAGTAGAGTAAACGCAAAAGGTAGGATCCAAAAACTCATATTATTCATGCGCGGTAATGCCATATCGGGTGCGCCAATCATCATAGGGATCATCCAGTTAGCAAGTCCTACGCCAGCGGGCATTAATGCGCCAAAGATCATCACCAACGCATGCACTGTTACCATAGAGTTGTAAAACTGTGGATCAACGTATTGTATACCCGGCTGAAACAACTCAGCCCGGATTACCATTGACATGGCACCGCCGACAAAAAACATTATCAAAGCAAACACGAGATACATGGTTCCGATATCTTTGTGATTAGTTGAAAAAAGCCAACGGCCTATTCCATACGGTTTGTGATCATGGTGATCGTCGTGTAGGACTGCTTCGCTCATAATTTTTACCCTTTATATTATTTTACTATATGTTTAATTTAATTTTTGTTAGCGCATTGCCTTTACATCTGATGGCTGAACAACATCTTTAACCGTATTGCCCCATGAGTTTCTCTCATGCGTCATTGCTGCCGCTATATCCACATCATTTAATATGTCTTTAAAAGCGGGCATCATATTTTTACCATTAAGTATCAACATAACCATTTCAGCTGCTGATCCATTGACAATAGCACTGCCATTTAAAGCTGGGAATAGGCCTTCTATGCCCTGACCTTCTGCCATATGACAAGCAGCACAATTTGCGGCATAAACTTCTGCACCTTTTTCTAGCAATTCTTCTTTCGACCATTCTTTATCAGCGCCTGCTGCTGCTGCTAGCTGCATTGCTTTTTGTTCTTCAACCCAAACCGCATATTCAGCCTTTGGTACAGCATTGACAACGATCGGCATAAATCCGTGATCCCTGCCACAAAGTTCAGCGCAATTGCCACGATAAACACCAGGCT
>JAAZZI010000052.1 GCA_014239225.1 Gammaproteobacteria bacterium | reverse complement strand
AGGCAAAGAACTGTTTACAGCTGAAGGTCCAAAATTAATTGAGAAATTAAGAGCATTAGATTTCGAAATATTTTTAGACCTTAAATATCATGATATTCCAAATACTGTTGCCAATGCTTGCCGTGTGGCTGCTGATTTAGATGTCTGGATGTTAAATATTCATGCTGCTGGCGGAAGAAATATGATGGAAGCAGCTTATGAATCTTTAATAAAATCAAGAAGATCTAAAAATCCGCCATTACTTATAGCAGTTACATTATTAACAAGTATTTCCTCTAACGATCTACTTGAATTAGGCATAACTAAATCTGTTGAGGACCAGGTATTATTATTGTCAAAATTGGCGAAATCATCAGGCTTGGATGGCGTTGTTTGTTCTGGAATAGAAGTAAGTAAATTAAGGCATGAACTAGGTAAAGATTTTTGTTTAGTTACTCCGGGAATTAGATTAGATGATTTAAATAGTGATGATCAAAAGCGCATAATGTCACCATACGATGCGATTAAGGCAGGCAGTAATTATCTTGTCATTGGGAGGCCAATAACAGGCGCTTCTAACCCCGCCGATATTTTAAAATCAATTAATAAAAGCATAAGTTCATTAGATTAATTTTTTCATTGTGTCCGCATTAATTAGACAGAATGTTCTGACTCCAGTATTACCAGAGAAAGATCAAATAAAAACACATTGGTCCAGACTATATGGTAGTGCAAAATCTCTTGCAATTGCTAACATGTTGGCAAGAATAAAAAACCCTATTGTAGTAATAACAACAGATGTTTTAACTGCCGTAAATTTAGTTAGTGAATTACAGTATTATGTAAGAAATGCTGAAATAAATAAAATTAGATATTTTCCTGATTGGGAAACATTACCTTATGATATTTTTTCGCCTTATCAGGATATTATTTCAGAACGCCTAAAAATCTTGTTTGAATTAACTAATCTATCAAGCGGAATTTTAGTAGTACCAATTACTACATTAATGCATCGCCTATTACCAATAAATTATCTTTTAGAAAATGCTTTTTCACTTGATATAGGACAAAAAATTAATTTAGAAGATTTTAAAAATAAATTATCTCAACAAGGCTACAATTTTGTTACACAAGTTACAGAACATGGCGAAGTTTCCATAAGAGGTTCCTTAATAGATATTTATCCCATGGGGAAGAGTAAACCCTTTAGAGTAGATCTATTTGATAATGAAATTGACAGCATACGCTTATTTAATGCTGAAACTCAACGCTCAATTAAGAAAATTAGTTCGCTTCGTATTTTGCCAGCAAGAGAAATTTCATTAACTGATGAGAATATCGCTCGTTTTCGAGAAAACTGGCGTTCATGTTTTCAAGGCAATCCAAATCAATGCCCAATGTATCGTGATGTAAGTCAGTCACTTGCTCCTGCAGGGGTGGAATACTATTTGCCTTTATTTTATAAAGAGACAAGTACTTTATTTGATTATATAGATGATAATTCTATATTAATATTTGATGAAGAGGTAAGTATAGTTGCAGAATCATTTTTAGAAGATATTGCATCACGATATCAAGAGGAATCTCGCAATACTGAAAGACCGATCTTGCCATCTAATAAAGTTTTTCTTGATATAAATGATTTTAATAAAATTTCAAAAAGATTTACCCAGATTCATATTAGTAATCTAAAAACGAATTCCAATCCAGATTTCATTGAATATAATTCGAGCATGCCGACGAGTATGCCAATAGATGCACGTTCAAAAGATCCTATTAAATTGATTAATCATTTTTTAAATGAATTTAAAGGACGTGTTTTAATAGCCGCTGAAACAAAAGGTCGACTCGAAACAATAAAAGAATTATTTAAAAAGAAAACAATGCCAAAAGAAATGGAGGACTGGAATAGTTTTTTACAAAGTGATATTAAATTTGCTATAGCAGTTATGGCAATCGAGAATGGTTTAATTATAAAAAAACCAAACATTGCAGTTATAACAGAAGCACAATTATTCGGTGAACGGGCAATGCAACGACGTTTACGTAAACGCCAAAGATTAGATGCTGATGCCATAGTTCGCAACTTAACCGAATTGAGGATGGGCTCACCTGTCGTACATGAAGAGCATGGCGTTGGTCGCTATTGTGGATTGATTACTATCGAGGTAGGTGGTGTCCTCGGCGAATTTATTCACCTTGAATATGCTGATAAAGACAAGTTATATGTTCCTGTCTCAGCATTAGATTTAATTTCTCGTTATACAGGGGTAGATCCAGACAAAGCTCCTCTTTATAGATTAGGGAGTGGGCAGTGGCAAAGAGCAAAACGTAAAGCTACTGAGAAAGTTTACGATGTTGCTGCGGAACTATTGGAATTACATGCTCGTCGTGCAGCTAAAAAAAGAGAGCCTTATAGATTGGATCAAGATGAATATTATTCTTTCATACAGAACTTTCCATTTGAAGAAACCCCTGGACAACAAGAAACAATTAATTCAATGATTGATGATTTACTTAGTGATCAGCCTATGGACAGACTTGTCTGCGGCGATGCCGGTTTTGGGAAAACTGAAGTCGCAATGCGAGCAGCTTTTATTGCTGTTCAGAATGGGAAACAGGTAGGTTTATTGGTACCAACAACTCTTTTAGCTCAACAACACTATCAAAATTTCATTGATCGGTTTGCAGATTGGCCAATAGAGATTGAATTATTATCACGATTTCGTACAAAAAAAGAACAGGATTTAGCCTTATCATCAATGAGAAAGGGTACGGCTGATATTATTATAGGCACACATAGATTATTGCAAGATGATATCGTTTTTAAAAATCTTGGTTTGATTATTATAGATGAAGAACATCGTTATGGAGTACGACAGAAAGAAAAATTGAAATCATTACGTGCTGAAATTGATATATTGACTTTGACGGCAACCCCAATACCAAGAACATTAAATATGGCTCTTTCAGATCTACGAGAACTTTCTATTATTTCAACGCCGCCATTACGACGGCTTGCTGTGAAAACGTTTGTTAGTGAAAAGAATGATCATTTACTGAAAGAAGCGATACTACGAGAAATAAAACGAGGTGGCCAAGTTTTCTATTTACACAATAATGTTAAAACAATCGGTGAAATCACTAAAAAAATAAATAGGCTCGTGCCTGAAGTTCATGTGCAATTTGCCCATGGGCAAATGCCGGAAAAACAACTTGAATCAGTTATGTTAGATTTCTATCATCGTCGCTTTAATGTGTTGGTTTGTACGACAATCATTGAGACAGGAATAGATATTCCAACTGCGAATACCATTATTATTGATCGTGCAGATAAATTTGGACTCGCGCAACTCTATCAATTACGTGGCAGAGTAGGTCGTTCTCACCATCGTGCTTATGCATATTTAATGGTTCCGGAACAAAAAGCTATGACTGCTGATGCGGTAAAACGACTGAAAGCGATAGAAGCGCTGGAGGAACTAGGTGTAGGATTTACACTTGCGACTCATGATCTCGAAATAAGAGGTGCAGGAGAAATTCTTGGTGAGGGTCAAAGCGGCCATATTCAAGAGATTGGTTTTAGTTTGTATATGCAATTACTTGACAGAGTAGTGCGCGCCATGAAAGATAATAAAGAATTAGATTTAGATCAACCTTTAGACCACGGGACTGAAATAGATTTACATATTCCCGCGTTAATACCAGATACTTTTTTACCGGATGTGCATATGCGTTTAATTATGTACAAGCGCATAGCAAGTGTTCAACATGAATCTGAATTAATTGACCTAAAGGAAGAAATGATAGATCGTTTTGGTAGTTTACCTGAGGCACTTAATAATTTGTTTGATATTAAAAAATTAAAACAAAAAGCATCTGCATTAGGTATTCGGAAAATTGATCTTGGAGAAAAAGGGGGACGTATATATTTTAGGGGACATTCAAATATTGATCCAAAACGTATTTTGGAATTAATAGAGTCTAATCCAAAAGATTATAAATTTGATGGGCAAGATAAACTTAGAATTAATAAGGAATTAACTAAAAAAGAGTCTAGGATAGAATTTTTAGAGTATTTTTTTGATGAAATAGTTTTAAAAGAAGCGGCATAATAGCGACATGAAGAAAATCATATATATTCTAATATTATTATTTCCTTTTATGTCATTTAATGTTTTTGCGGAATCTTGGTATCAAGTAGAAGTTATTATTTTCGACAGAATAAACCCTGATCTTGGAGAAGAAAAATGGGTAAATGGAGAGCCTAAAATTCGTCCCGATATGGTTGAATTATATCCGAATCACGGAATGAACCATGATCAAGGGTTGGCGCCATATATGATTATGGATGAAAAAAATAATCGGATGAATGGTATTTTTCGAGTTTTAAAGTTATCAAGTGAATATAGGCCTTTAATCCATTTATCATGGCAGCAACCTGCAACAAACCGTAGGCAATCACGTTATATTCATATGAAGTATGAGAGCGAAAGCGAAGTCTCGAAAGAAGAGGTTTTAGCAATACCTGAGGAATCTAATTTTATAGAAGATTTAACGAAAACAAATAAAATTATTGATGGTTCAATAAGAATAAGAAGTAATTTTTATTTACATGTTGATCTTGATCTTTATTATTTGAAGAATGTATATAACGATAATCAAATTATTAATGAAGAGGTTGAATTTTCTGATTTAAATTTTAAAGAATTAACTATAGAACTTAAAGAATCACGTAAAATTAAATTAAATGAAATACATTACTTTGATAATCCAATGTATGGAGTAATTTTACAAGTTAGCCGTCTAGAAGAGTCTTAATTGCAACTTCGTAGTATCTCAGCAATTAATAGTTTTATATTATTAAGTCCATTTTTTAGATTTTTCTCAATTATTTCCATGGTAATAGGCATATTAGATTTGCCGGCAGCCCAGTTTACAATTAACCCACAACAGGCATAATCTAAGCCAAGCTCCCTAGCAAGACTCGCTTCCGGCATTCCTGTCATACCAACAATATTACAACCATCTCTTTCAAGTCTTGAAATTTCTGCAGCTGTTTCTAATCTTGGCCCCTGCGTTACTCCATAGACCCCTTTTGTATAAATTTTAAGTTTGATTGCTTGTGCAGCTTTAATTAATTGATCGCGTAGTGTTTCTGCATATGGCATTGTGAAATCAATATGTTTCATATCCTCAAAGCCTTCTTCATAAAATGTACTTTCTCTGCCGGAGGTGTAGTCAATTATTTGATCAGGCACAATAATAGCCTCCGGATTCATTGATTCTGTTATTCCACCAACAGTGTTAACACTAATTATTTTACTAGCATTTATTTTATTCAATGCCCATATATTTGCCCGGTAATTTATTTTATGAGGAGGAATTGCATGATCATTTCCAT
Source organism: Gammaproteobacteria bacterium (assembly GCA_014239225.1). Classification (GTDB taxonomy): domain Bacteria; phylum Pseudomonadota; class Gammaproteobacteria; order Eutrophobiales; family Eutrophobiaceae; genus UBA11869. Next base: position 604 of record JAAZZI010000052.1, on the reverse strand, counting down.
GACGAGGTAAAAATATTATGTTGGTTTTATTTATTTCACCAATTATTATCGGGGCTGATGGTTTTCCATATGGAGTATCAATAATGATTTCATCATTAATTTTAATTTCTGGTAGATTGCCGAGCCCACTACCACCAATAATTGCTATGCTCATGATTTTGTAACCGCATAAATACCAGGCGCATTTCTATGATATTCACAATAATCCATTCCATATCCGAATATATATACATTTGGAACAATGAAGCCAAAATAATCAACATTTTCTGCCGGTTTTTTATTTTCTAGATTTTTCTTAACAAGTACAGCTGAAAGAACTTTCTTTGCACCTTGTGAATAACAATATTTAATTATCTCAGATAGAGTAATACCTTCATCTAGGATGTCGTCAATTAATAAAATTGTTTTATTTGCTAAAGATTTATTAGGTTTTTTGAACCAATTTAATTTGCCGCCACTAGTATTGCCGTTATAGCGAGTCTTGCTAGGGAGCTTGGCTTAGATTATGCCTGTTGTGGGTTAATTGTAAACTGGGCTGCCGGCAAATCTAATATGCCTATTACCATGGAAATAATTGAGAAAAATCTAAAAAATGGACTTAATA
>JAAZZI010000051.1 GCA_014239225.1 Gammaproteobacteria bacterium | reverse complement strand
ACGACCAGAATTAATTAATATGGTCATCTTCAGAGAAAATACTGAAGACATATACGCTGGTATCGAATTTGAACAAGGAAGTGAAAATAATAAAAAGTTTCTAGCTTTTTTTAAAGACGCCTTTCCTAATTATTACAAAAAAATTAGATTTCCAGAAACCTCAGGAATTGGTATCAAACCAGTATCTTCCGAAGGTACGCATAGATTAGTGCGTGCTGCAATTTCTTACGCCATCCAAAATAACCAAAGAAGTGTTACCTTCGTCCATAAAGGTAACATAATGAAATTTACAGAAGGAGCATTTCGTAACTGGGGTTATGAACTAGCTGAAGCCGAGTTTAAGGATAAAACATACAGTTGGGACATATGGGAAAGAACTCGTGCGCAAAAAGGAATAGAGGCAGCTGAAGATGAGATGGCTCGAGCAAAAAAAGAAGGTAAAATTTTAATTAAAGATTCTATAGCTGATATAACATTACAGCAGGTATTAACCCGTCCTGAAGAATTTGATGTTATTGCAACAATGAATTTGAATGGTGATTATCTTTCTGATGCGCTAGCTGCTCAGGTAGGAGGGATTGGAATCGCGCCAGGCGGTAATATCAATTTTGATACAGGGCATGCAATATTTGAAGCAACACATGGAACAGCGCCAAAATATGCAAATCAGGATAAAGTAAATCCAGGTTCATTATTATTATCTGGGGAAATGATGCTTAGATATCTAGGCTGGACTGAGGCTGCGGAACGTATTATTAAATCAATGAATAAAACTATTACAAATAAAACCGTAACCTATGATTTTGCACGCTTAATGGATGGCGCAAAGGAAATTAAATGCAGTGAATTTGCGGATGAATTAATTTTAAATCTTTAAACCTTGGTTTATACACATAGACAATGTCTGAAAAAGAACTGATTGCAGAATGTTCGCAAATTATCTATGACGGCTTTATTCGTTACAATAATTATTTCCACCGTATAACTCGACGAGCTAGGACTCGTTTTGAACAGAAAGACTGGAAAGGTCATCAGAATGATATTGTTGATCGTATAGACCTCTATGAAAAATCAGTTAGACGTATTGCTTTAGCACTGCGTAGAACTTTAGGTCCTCATTTAACTAATAAAGTACTATGGTGTGAAATAAGACATTATTTTGCAGACCGATTAAATCAAGTTCCAGATAATGATTTTATAAAAACATTTTTTAATTCTACAACGCGACGAATTTTTGGAACTGAAGGTCTTGATCCAGAATTAGAGTTCGTATCTTCAGGACCATCAGATGATCTCCATCTCATAATGTCCCTCAATATTAGACGTTACCCATATTGGGTATCGTTACAACGCATATTTGAAACAATACTAGATGATTTCTCTTTTAGAGTTCCATACGATGATATTAATCTTAATGCGACACGAATTTCTAAAAAGATAAGAATACATACAAAAGAAAACTTCACCGAAAATGTTGAATATCTAAGATTTGAGTTCATTGACTCATTTTTCTATCAAGCAGCACGTGCTTATTTAGTAGGAAAACTTATACTTAGTGAGGGTGAGGCCCCGATAATTATTGCTTTTAAAAATGAAAATCGAGGTATATCCGTTGATGCTATTTTTCTAGAAGAAAAAGAAATAAGTTTAATATTTGGTTATACACGTTCATATTATTTTGCTGATCCAAATTCAGTGATTGGTGCCGTTCATTTCCTAAAATCAATGCTCCCTAAAAAACCAATAGATGAGTTATACACAGTGCTCGGAAGATTGCGTCAAGGGAAAACCGAGCGACATAGAATATTCACAGAACATTTAAGCAAAACTAAAGATAAGTTTGCACATGCTGAAGGAGAAACAGGGTTAGTTATGATTGTATTCACCTTGCCGTCTTATAATCTCGTATTTAAAGTAATTAGAGATACATTTGGACCCCCGAAAACAATCTCACGTGAAGATGTTGTTTCTAAATATAAACTTGTATCGAAGCATGATCGTGCGGGTAGGTTAATAGATACGCAAGAATTCCTCAATTTAAAATTTCCTATTGATCGTTTCTCAAAAGAATTAATTAAAGAACTATTGGAAAATTCTTCTATCAGTGTACGAAGAGAAGGAAGCAATCTAATCTTAAAACATGTTTATATCGAAAGACGTGTAAGACCATTAAATTTATATATCAATGAATACTCTTTTGAAGAAGCTGCACGCGCTATTATTGATTATGGAGAAGCCATAAAAGATTTAGCGAAAACAAATATATTCCCAGGAGACTTATTATTAAAGAATTTTGGTGTAACACAACATAATCGAGTTATTTTTTATGACTATGATGAAGTATCTCTGGTCACTGATTGTGATTTTCGTGACATTCCGCAATCAAATTCTATTGAAGATGAAATGCAGGCGGATACTTGGTACTACGTTGGTGAACACGATATATTTCCGGAAGAATTTATTCGATTTCTGTCAATGAACGATCAATTAAAAACTGAATTCATGAAATACCATCAAGATTTACTTACCTCTAAATATTGGCAGAGGGTAAAAAATCAGCACCTAAAAGGCCAAGTATCATTAGTGATACCTTATACATCGCATTTATCACAACGAAAAACATTTTAAAAGAAGCTCTAATGGAATCTAAAGCATTACTTCAAATTCAATACATCCTGCATATCAAATAGGCCTTTTTCTTTATCAGCCAACCATTTTGCAGCTCTTACTGCGCCGCTTGCAAAAGTTTTTCTTGAAGTTGCTTTATGTGTGATTTCAACTCTTTCACCCGCTGTTGCAAATATAACGGTATGATCGCCAACAATATCTCCGGCACGAATTGTTTCAAAACCAATACTATTTTTATCTCTTGAATCTGTGATTCCTTCTCTACCATAAACTGCACAATCTTTGAGATTTCGATCAGTCATCTCTGCGACAATTTCTCCCATACGTATTGCAGTTCCTGATGGGGCATCTTTTTTATCTCGATGATGTGCTTCAATAATTTCTACATCTGCATCTTCTCCAATTACATTTGAAGCTGTTTCAAGTAATTTAAAACATAGATTAACTCCTATACTCATATTAGGAGCAAAAACAATCGCAATTTCATTCGCGGCTGATTTTAATTTAGCTTGGTCTTTATCATTTAAGCCCGTTGTTCCAATAACCATCTTACAATTAGATGATATACACTTATCAATATTTTGAATGACTGATGTTGCCAATGTAAAATCAATCATGACATCAACCTCATTTACAATACTCAATATATTATCTGTTATTTCAATGCCTAGCTTGCTAATACCAGCAAGTTCGCCCGCATCGATTCCAATATGAGGGGACTCCATGTGTTCGATAGCGGCTCCAATTTCAACACCATCAGTTTCTTTACAAACCTCAAGAATTACCCTACCCATTCTTCCGGCGGCACCACATACACCAACTCTGACCGTCATGATAAATACACTCTATTAAATTATATTGAAGTTAAAATTATACATTCTAATGAGATGAAAACGAGGTTAATCTTAACCTGCCATTGAATCAAAAAATCTTTTAACTCCGTCCATCCAGGAGTTCGCCTGTGGGCTATTTTTGGTTCCTTGGCTAAGCATTGATTGTTCGAATTGATGTAAAAGTTCTTTTTGGTTCCTATCAAGTTTAACTGGTGTTTCAACAATAACACGGCAAAGTAAATCGCCCTTTGTTGAGCTCCTCACCGAACGAACTCCTTTTGATCTAAGACGAAAAAGTTTTCCGCTTTGAGTTTCTAGGGGAATTTTCAATTTAACTTTTCCATCTAAGGTAGGAACTTCAAGTTCACCGCCTAATGCTGCTGTCGCAAAACTAATCGGGACTTCACAATAAAGATCGGTATCATCGCGAACAAAGATTGGATGTTCTTTAACAGAGATATGAACATATAAATCTCCTAATGGCCCATTATTCTCAGCAATCTCACCCTCACCTGTTAATCGTATACGGTCACCATTATCAACACCTTCAGGCACCTTAACAGATATTGTTTTTGTGTCTTGAACGCGTCCTTGACCACGACATGTTGAACATGGATCCGTAATTATTTTCCCTGCGCCCCGGCATTGAGGACATGTCTGTTGAACAGAAAAAAAACCTTGCTGCATTCTAACTTGTCCTACGCCTCCACAAGTTGAGCAATCAACTGGCGTACTCCCTTTTTTTGCCCCAGAGCCTTTACAAGTTCCACATGCCGCCTTCCTTGGTATACGAATTTTAACAGTTGTTCCAGCAACAGCTTGTTCAAGGGATAATTCCAAATTGTAACGTAAATCAACACCTTGGTTGACACGAGTACCGCCCTGACCGCCACCAAAAATATCACCAAAAACGTCACCAAAAATATCACCAAAACCTGCGCCTGCGCCCGAAAATCCACCGTGGCCAGCAGCGCTGTTATCTACGCCTGCATGGCCAAATTGGTCATAAGCTGCACGTTTTTGACTGTTTGACAAAACATCATAGGCTTCCTTTGCTTCTTTAAATTTATCTTCAGCCTTAACATCGCCTTGATTGCGATCAGGATGGTATTTCATCGCATAACGACGATAAGCTTTTTTTAATTCGGCTTCATCGACGTTTCTAGAAACACCTAACACATCATAATAATCTTTTTTGTTTGCCATCCTGATACTCTTGAAAAAAAATGATCTGACAATTACTAAAATTCACGAACAAGCCTAGAGATGCGAAAACATCTCATATCTTAACCGTGTATATTAAAAACTGATATTGATTACTGAAAAATAGCGTTACGATTAATTCTTTTCATCTTTAACTTCTTCAAATTCAGCATCTACGGCATCGTTATCTGTAGAATTCTTATCATCGCCAACATCAGAATTAGTAGTTGATGCATCAGGAGACCCCTGTTGTTCGGCATAGGCACGTTCTGCAAGTTTACCGGCTACTTCCGTCAATTGAGTTGTTTTCTCAGAAATGGCATCTTTATTATCGCCTTTGAGCACTTCTTCTAATTCACTAATCGCAGTTTCTATATCAGACTTCTCTTTGTCTTCAACTTTGTCACCTAAATCATTTAAAGATTTTTTAGTTGCATGAATCATGTTTTCAGCCATGTTTCTTGTTTCAATTAATTCCTTAGCCTTGCGATCTTCCTCAGCATGAGCTTCAGCATCTTTAACCATATTTTCAATTTCTTCATCTGAAAGACCGCTAGAGGCCTTAATCACAATAGATTGTTCTTTTCCAGTCGCTTTGTCTTTTGCTGAGACGTTAAGAATGCCATTTGCATCAATATCGAAATTGACTTCAATCTGTGGTACGCCGCGAGGTGCCGTAGGGATATCAGTCAGATCAAAGCGGCCTAATGATTTATTTCCTGCAGCCATTTCACGTTCGCCTTGCATTACATGCACAGTTACCGCTGTCTGATTATCTTCGGCAGTTGAAAAAACCTGACTTTTTGAGCTAGTAATCGTGGTATTTCTTTCAATTAACTTGGTACAAACGCCACCTAAGGTTTCAATCCCAAGGAGAGAGGCGTAACATCTAGTAGAAGTATGTCTTTAACATCACCACCTAAAACACCCGCCTGGAGAGCTGCACCAACTGCAACGGCTTCATCAGGATTCACATCTTTTCGAGGCTCTTTGTTAAAAAGAGACTGCACTTTTTCTTGAACCATCGGCATACGTGTTTGACCGCCAACTAGAATAACGTCAGTGATATCTGAATTTACAAGTCCTGCATCTTTTAATGCAACTTTGCAAGGCCCAATAGTGCGATCAACAAGCTCTTCAACTAATGACTCAAGCTTTGCTCGAGTTAGTTTTAAATTAAGATGTTTTGGTCCACTTGAATCGGCAGTGATGTAAGGTAAATTAACATCCGTCTGTTGGCTTGACGATAATTCAATTTTTGCCTTTTCAGCAGCTTCTTTTAAACGCTGTAACGCCAAAGGATCATTATGCAAGTCAACACCCTGCTCCTTTTTAAATTCATCACATAGAAAATCAATAATACGAAGGTCAAAAT
>JAAZZI010000050.1 GCA_014239225.1 Gammaproteobacteria bacterium | reverse complement strand
CTTCTTATTCTTTTTAAGTGTGAGGTAATTGTGTTATCAGCAACAAATTGATTGAAGGCTAATTAGGCTAATTAAAATTATCGTTTTTAAAAATTTCATAATATATAGCTCCTATTTTTAAATTAACTATAAACTGATTAAATTGGTGATTATTTAATACTCAGTAAATGGCAGAGTAGGGTTAGAATTAGGGAAATGTGATGATAAAATATGGCAAAAAAATGATATTCAGACTTTATGAGTTAAAATCTCAAAATAATGCTTTATGGTGTATATAAGTCAAAGACACACGGGAGAAAAATATGCCAAAACAGATTCTTTTGGTCGAAGATGAGTTAATACTTTGCGAAAACTATGCCAAAACTATACGCGAGCATGGATACGAAGTTATCACCTGCCATAGTAAACAAGGGGCGTTAGAGATTATTAATAGGCGTTTACCGGATTTGGCTATTCTAGATATCGGACTTGGCGATGAAATGGAGGCTGGCTTTGATCTTTGTCGGGAAATACGCTCCCTTTCAGCAGTTCTACCAATCATCTTTTTAACTGCAAGAGACTCAGATATTGATACAGTTAGCGGCTTAAGATTAGGCGCTGATGATTATCTAAGTAAGGATACAAGTATTAATAATTTACTTGCTCGTATTGCCGCACTATTTCGTCGTATACATGCACTACAATCAACTGATGAGACAGAACAAATTAAACGCGGCAAATTAACTGTTGATACAAGCTGTTTTAGAGTTGAGTGGGATGGGGATACTATAGATTTAAGTCTTACCGAATTCTGGATTGTTCATTCGTTAGCAAAAAGGATAGACCATGTAAAAAGTAAAGATCAACTCATGCAAGATTCCAATCAATTTGTTGCTGATAACACAATTACCTCACACTTAAAAAGAATAAGAAGAAAATTTAAAGAATTTGATGAAAATTTTGATCAAATAGAGACAGTGTACGGCGTCGGGTATCGATGGAGATCTTGAAGACGAAGTTAGTTTTGAATGTTTAATTCTAATATAAAAATTTCACTACGTAGTAAATTAATGCTGATGTCAATTTCAGTTTTAATTATTCCCTATATTGGATTTGATTATATAAGACAAACTGAGACTTATTTGAGGTCTACACTAGAATCAACATTAATAAATGTATCTTCTGTACACTTTGTTGCAAGTTCTTTAAATAATAAACCAGAGTTATTCCCGACAAGTTTTTCAGAAGAAGGAAATGCTATATATATTCACGAACTAAATAATGTTATTCAAATAGATGGTTATACTAGCGATTGGGGATCATATCTTGATTGGTCTGAGTTGTATCAGTCTGCTTCGTTATCAGATGAAGATAATTTTAGGCTTATCATAAGCAAAGACGATAATTATTATTATATTTTGTTACAGGTAGAAGATGATGAATTAATGTTTTCTACGAGATCGAGAAATCGAGAAATCGACGGAGACCATCTTATTTTAGTTTATAGGGATAGATTTAGAAGATTACATAGGAATTATCTTAATCCCATTGCCCCTGGTTCTATAAGACCTTTTCATTATCAAGAAACAATCGATGAGTATAACGTACCAATAAAAACACCAAAAATATTGACTAATATTTCAGCCTATTTACAAGAATCTAAAAACGGTTTTAACGTGGAAGTAAAAATACCTAAATACCTTATAGGTGATAATTTTGGTTTTGTTTTTAACGATTTTGACCGCCAGGCAAATAGTTTAAAACCGAGCCAAATTAGTACTTTTGGTATTGAGCCGAATAAGATAATCCGTTCCTCGAAAGAAATCGAAAATATTATTTCAAATCATATTGGAGAAAAAGGAAGACGTATTTGGGTGCTTGATAAAGCAGGTCAAGTTCTTGCTAGTAGCGGAAGTTTAAAACAAAAATTTGAGAAGAATGTATTTAATATTTTTTATACGTATTTATTACCACCAGCTTTTGACCAATTTCATGACGATTTGGCAGGGGCTTCACGACTAAAAAGCGATGAGGTAATGAGCGCCTTATCAGGTGAGACAACCACCAAGTGGCGATCATCTCCCGATGAAAAAGCAGTTATTGTTTCGGCAGCAACACCCATTTTCTCTGATAATCAAATAGTTGGTGCGGTTGTTGTTGAAGAAACTACAAATAATATACAGTTGATGCAACGTCAAGTATTGTCCGGAATTTTCAATAAAACATTACTAATCCTCATTTGTATTGTTTTCTTGCTCTTACTATTTGCAAGTCGATTATCATCCAGATTAATAAAACTCAACCGTGATGCAACCGCTGCTATCGATGAATATGGCAAAGTGCAAGGAGAATTTATTGCGAGTAATTCCAGTGATGAAATTGGTGAATTATCTAGAAGCTTTAGCAGTATGCTTGAGCGGTTAGAACAATATCATGTTTATCTTGAGGGTATGGCTAGCCGTTTATCACATGAACTTAGAACGCCTATGGCTATTGTAAAATCATCACTTGATAGATTACAACATGAAAAAAATGAATTAGACAAACAAGAGGCACTCAATGCTGCTGAAACTGGATTAGAAAGACTCCAAAATTTACTAACAAGATTAAGTGAGGCAGCACGTGTAGAGCAAGCCCTTCAAGAATCTGAAAAACAAAAAACTAATCTAAATAATTTTTTAAAGCAATGTGTTGATGGTTATCGATATGCTTATCCAAAAAACTCATTTGAGTTAAATACACCAGACGCCCACATAAGTATAGAGATTAATCCTGATCTGTTTTATCAAATGCTAGATAAACTTATCGGAAATGCAGTTGATTTTTCATACCCAGACAAAACGATTTGCATAAAACTAATTACTAATTCAAATAAAATTATTATACAAGTAATTAATTATGGACCACATTTATCACAAGATATGACTGATGAATTATTTAATTCAATGGTCTCGGTGCGTGATAAACGTACTGATGCAGGACCACATCTCGGTCTTGGACTTTTTATTGCTAGACTTATTGCAGAGTTTCATGGAGGTGTGATTTCAGCAGATAATCTAATACATACTGAGGGTGTTTGTTTTAGTATTTCGTTATAAATATTTTCTTATTGTCATTTTTATTAATCAATTATTGTCTTTCCATAATTTCCAAACAGGAAGAAGGTTGTCTGGGAGTAATGGAAGCCCTCCTAATTTATTCCATGAAGTTTTCTCATTATGAAAGTCTGATCCAATTGATGCTGCCAAATTATATTTTTTTGCATAATCTGAGGCTATTGCAACTTCTTTTAATATATTATGACTAGTAATAACCTCAATTGCTTTACCACCACAATTTTTAAATTCTTTGATTAGTTTACGTAACTTAGTGGCGGTTATTTTATATCTTAATGGGTGCGCTATCACAGCAACACCACCAGCGATATTAATTAGATTTATTGTTTCATCAAGATTTGGCCAATTCGTAGAAACGTAACCTGGTTTATTTTTTACAAGGAAATGTTTAAAGACATCCGTTAAATTTCTTGCATATTTATTTTCTATTAAAAATTGAGCAAAATGATACCGGGTAATATTTCCATTTATTGCTATTTTTTTTGTATATTCATAAGCTCCTTCAATACCTACTTTTGATAATTTTAGACCAATTTTTTCAGCACGTTCTTTACGTATTTCTTTTAGTTTTTTACATTTTTCAGTCATAAGTTCGTTTTTGTCATCAATATTGAGCCCTATAATATGAATCGTTCTATTATCCCATTGTGTCGATAATTCGACCCCATTTACCAAGTTGATATTATTTTTAATTGCAGCTTTTTTCGCATCTTTCAGGCCTGAAACAGTATCATGATCAGTTAGCGCTAATATACGAATTCCATTATTTGCAGCCTTAGAGATAAGTTCAGCAGGAGATAATTCACCATCTGATTTATTTGAATGGGTATGCAAATCAATTTCTGAATAGCTAGACATTTAAAAATTATTAATCACGAAAATTAATATATTGTAGCGGGATATCAAATTTTGCTTCTTTTAATTCAGAAATAGCATCTTGTAAATCATCGCGTTTTTTCCCTGATATTCGTACCTGCTCCCCTTGGATTGAAGTTTGTAGTTTAAGCTTGCTATTTTTTATCATCTTCACAATTGTTCTGGCTTTATCTTTATTAATTCCTTTTTTTATTGTTACTATTTGTCTGGCTTCATTATTATTTTCTGTTATTTCACCATATTCAAGACAACGTATATCAATACCACGTTTATTGATTTTATTTTCAAGAATATCGTTCATTTGTTTGACTTGAAATTCTGATTTAGAAATAATTGTAAGCACCCATTCAGAAAGTTCGACTTTTGAATTTGTTCCTTTAAAATCGAAACGAGTATTAATTTCCCTATTTGCCTGATCAATAGCATTTACTAATTCATGCTGTTCAATCTCAGAAACCACATCAAATGAGGGCATAGGCAAAATCTCCAGTGAAATTTACAGATTAATTTTGTGTTTCCTGGATGATTATACCATCTGGATGATTTAACTGAATCGATTCTAGTTTTTGACCAATTAAAAAGGCGCTACCATTAAAGCGATCATGACCATTAAGACTAAATTCGAAGTAATAATGGCGATGAAATGCAAAATTACCAGAAAAGTTACGCCCAGGTTTTAATGTTTTCATAGCAACAGTTTCGTCAAGGAATTGGTAATTCATGCTCTGACAGCATTTACGCGCATAAGATATGGCTATTTCTTTGGTACGCATGGAGTCTTGCCAAAACCAAATTATAGCTGAAAGTATTAACAGAAAAATAACGGTATCCATTTAATTAATCAGATAGGTATGGCGTGAAATAATCGTTATATTTTTCTTCAAAACTTTTACCATCTTTAATGATTAAATATACAGCAATTTTCAAATTATTTGCTAATGATAATGCTTTTTCTGGGCCTAATACCATAAATGCCGTAGCTAAGGCATCAGCATTCATTGCTGAATTATCCAACACAGTTACTGAGGCAAGTTTATGTTTTATAGGCTTTCCAGTCACAGGGTTGATTGTATGCGAGTAACGGACACCATCTTTTTCAAAATAATTCATATAATTCCCAGATGTAGCCATGGCCATATCTTTTAGCTGGACGATTCGTTTTATTGTATCGCTATTATTATTTGGATTTTCGATTCCAATTTGCCATATTTCGTTATCTTTATTTAACCCTTTACCGATAAGTTCACCACCAATTTCTATTAGATAATTTTTAAAACCATGTTTGTCTAAATACCGAGCAATTTTATCTACCGCAAAACCTTTTGCTATACCAGATAAGTCTATATGTAAATTTGGATCTAACTTTGAGATCTTTTTCAGTGATTTATCGATAGATATTTTTTTATACCCCGTATTTTTTTTCGTTAATTCAATAATTTCATCGGTAGGTATTTTATTTTGCAATTCATCAGGTCCAAATCCCCAGAGATTGACCAAGGGGGCAATTGTTATATCAAATGCACCATTTGTTTTTAAACTAACATTTATAGCATGATCAATAACTTCAAAAAGATCATCAGATAGTGATTGCCAATCAGAAATAGTCGAAAAATTTATATTAGATAGTTCTGATTCTTTTATATAGGTTGACATTGACTGATTAATTTCAGATAGAATTTCATCTATATCATCACTTATTTGATTCTTTTCAACAAAGGCATTATCAGCATTAATTTTTACTGAATACGTGGTTCCCATCGTCAAACCATTAAGTGCTAATATTTCATAGTTCGTTTGTTGACAGGCACTGACACCTATTATTAAGAAAATAATTAGTACAAAAATTCGCATAAATAATAAAGATTTCTAGGTTAAATAATACTAAAATAGTATAATCAAGTTTTACATGTCTTGATTATATAAAGTTGACATACTCATATAATAACAAGAATAAACAAATTCCGCTCTCAGAAGAAAGTGTTTTTTCCTATCTTAGCGCTAACCCTAATTTTCTTGTTCAGAATCATTCCTTATTAAAAGAGATATCGATCCCTCATCTCTTGGATGAAAATATATCTTCATTAATTGAACATCA
>JAAZZI010000004.1 GCA_014239225.1 Gammaproteobacteria bacterium | reverse complement strand
ACCATAATTTTTGCTGTTTTTTCAAGTTCCATCGCAGTCATTTTATTTGCCCCATTAACCTTATTTTTTACTATCTCAAAGTGTATGTTCTAGTGCTTGGCCAACTTGAATTATTTTCATATTGTTTGTTGCGCCACGTTTTCCACGTAAATCACCTTTAGTTATAATAACAAAATCTCCTTCTACAACGACATTTTGTTCTATTAATTGATCAATCATTTGCTTATTTGCCTCTAGTGGGTCGGTATGCGTGATATCAAATTTCATTGGATAAACACCACGATACAGTGCGACACGTCGACGCGTTGCCGTATGTCTTGTAAATGCATAAATAGGAATACCCGAACTAATACGGGACATCCATAAACAAGTACCCCCTGTTTCAGTTAGTGAGCATATTGCTTTAGCACCAATATGATTAGCAGAGTACATGCTCGACATTGCAACAGCCTCTGAAATAGTTTCAAAACGTTGGTTTATTCTATGGTCAGATTCACGAACACTACGTTGTTTTTCAGCCACTTCACAAATACGCGACATTGATTTTACGGCCTCATCAGGATAATGACCGATACTTGTTTCACCCGATAGCATAACGGCATCAGTCCCATCAATAACCGCATTCGCAACATCAAAAACTTCAGCACGCGTAGGAATTTTATTTTCAATCATTGACTCCATCATCTGTGTTGCGGTAATGACAGCACGATCCATATCCCGTGCTTTTTTGATTAAACTTTTTTGAATCGGCGGTAGTGCCGCATCTCCAACTTCCACACCCAAATCACCTCGTGCGATCATAATAACGTCAGATTCCTTTATAATTTCTTCAATATGATTAAGTGCATCAGCACGTTCTATTTTTGCAATTATCTGTGCATTACAATTACAATCTTTCATCATTTTACGAGCTTTCTTTATATCTTTCGCATCCCTAGGGAAGGATATAGCAACAAAATCAACTTCAATTTTTGCTGCATGTTTCATATCTTCTATATCCTTATTTGTAAGAGCATCCGCAGATAAACCACCACCCTGTAAATTTATACCCTTACTATTAGTAAGTTCACCACCAGTAATGACTTCACAATCGATGATATAGTTATCTATTGATAGAACACCTAAGACAATTCTTCCATCATCAATTAACAATCTATCATTTACTTTTAAGTCATTTGCAAGTTGTTTATAACTAATACCAACCTGAGATTCATCTCCACTATCACTTGATAGTTTTGTATTAATTTTAAAATTCCCTCCTTCTTTTAATTGTATCCTCCCGCTTTTAAAATTTTCGATTCGAATCTTTGGCCCTTGTAAATCTGCAATTACAGCAACAGCATGTTTGTACTCTAATGAGAGACGACGAATTTCTTTCATTCGTTTTTCGTGATGGTTGTGTGTTTGGTGAGAGTAATTGAGGCGAAAAACATCAACACCTGAAGCAATAAGTTTTTCCAGTACTCCCGGTTCATCCGTTGCAGGGCCAAGAGTTGCGATAATTTTTGTTCTTCTCATTTTATTTTAATTATTTAGATTCGTATTATTTTAGACATTTTGTATTTGTCTAAATATAAACAGCTGGAAAAGTTATAATTCTCTAGCTTTCTCCATAGCAGCCCATGCGCGTGCTGCTTCTTCAAGGATTGCAATAGCAGGAAGTTTTTTACCTTCTAGAAATTCAAGAAAGGCACCACCGCCAGTTGAGATATAAGAAATATTTTTTTTAACTTTAAATTTAGAGATAGCGGCAATCGTATCTCCGCCACCAGCAATCGAGTAGGCATTGCTTGTAGCAATTGCCTCAGCAAGATTCTTCGTGCCCTGACTAAATTGCTTAAATTCGAAAACACCAAGAGGACCATTCCAAACAATAGTTTTAGCTTTTAAAATAATTTCATTTAGTTGTTCTATTGTTTTAGGACCGACATCCATGATGATGTCATTTTTTTCAATCTCATTAATTGATTTTGTTTTAGCAATTGTATTTTCATCAAAATTCTCACCAGCCACAACATCAACAGGTAGAGGAATAGAGCAATTGTTTTTTTCGGCTTGTTTAATTAATTTTTCTGCAATTTTTACTAGGTTTGGCTCATAAAGAGATTTTCCAATCTCATATCCAGCCGCTTTCAAGAATGTATTAACTATTCCTCCGCCAAGAATTAGTTTATCAACCTTTTTAAAAAGTGTTTCAAGTATAGTTAGTTTCGTAGAGACTTTTGCCCCACCTATAATTGCTACAATTGGTTTGGCTGGTTTTCTCAGCGCTTTAGTCAAGGCCTTTAGTTCATTAATAAGCAAAGGACCTGCAGCGGATACAGATGCATATTTTGCGACACCATGAGTTGATGCTTGCGCCCGATGTGCGGTAGCAAATGCATCATTAATATAAATTTGACAGAGTTTAGCCATTTTTCGTGATAGCTCATCATCATTGTTTATTTCACCTTTTTCAAAGCGTACATTTTCGCAAAGTACAATTTGATGCCGCGACATTTCTATACCATTCACCCAATCTTTTATAAGCGGAACCTCCACTCCTAAATGATCGCTTAATGATTTAGCAATTGGCATAAGCGAGAATGTTTCATCATGCCTGCCTTCCTCAGGGCGCCCTAAATGAGACATTATGATTATCTTACTACCTGCTTCGAGAATTTGTTTTAGCGTCGATAGTGTTGCTGTAATCCGTGTATCGTTGACAATCTCACTATTTTTCATCGGGACGTTGTAGTCCTCACGAATTAGTATTGTCTTATTCGATAAATCAAGGTCAGCTATTTTTACCAGTATCGACATAATAAGGATCTTTATTTAGCTTTCATTAGCGCAATTGTTGTATCTAGCATACGATTAGAAAACCCCCACTCATTATCATACCAAGCAACAACTTTTATTAAGTTTCCATTAATAACTTTCGATAATTCGGCATCATATATTGATGAAGCAGGATTATGATTAAAATCAACTGAAACTAGAGGCGCGTCATTATATTCGAGCACACCTTTAAGAGAGGCTTCTGATGCTTGTTTCATTAGAGAATTAATTTCTTGTACCGTTGTTTCTCGTGCAGCTGTAAAGCTTAAATCGACCATTGACACATTAATTGTTGGAACACGCACAGCATAACCATCTAGTAAACCGTTTAATTCAGGTAAAACTAAACCGACCGCTGCTGCTGCGCCTGTTTTAGTCGGAATCATAGACATTGTTGCTGAACGCGCACGACGTAAATCTGTGTGGTAAACATCAGTTAAGACTTGATCGTTTGTATAAGCATGCACGGTTGTCATAACGCCGGCAAGTACACCAATATTTTCGTGTAAAACTTTCACGATAGGCGCTAGGCAGTTTGTTGTGCATGACGCATTTGAAATAACTGTATGTGTTGAACGCAGTACATCATCGTTGACGCCATATACAATGGTTGCATCAACATCACTCCCTCCAGGCGCTGATATAATAACTTTTTTTGCCCCAGCATTAATATGCGCTTGAGCTTTTGCTTTACTAGTAAAAAAACCAGTTGATTCAAGCACAACATCAACTCCTAGTTCGCCCCAAGGTAATTTTGAAGGATCACGTTCTGATAGAACGCGAACTTTATCGCCATTTACGATCATGCTGTCATTCTTGATAGTAATAGATCCCGGAAACTTTCCATGTGTAGTATCATATCGAGTTAGATGAGCGTTTGTATTTGTATCACCCAAATCATTTATTGCGACAATTTGAATTTCTTTAGTACGTTTTGATTCATAAAGAGCACGCATAATATTTCTTCCGATGCGCCCATAGCCATTTATACCTACTTTAATTGCCATTCTGTTAACTCCATTTTTAAATTTACTATTTCGTTTTTACTGTAAGCTCATTAATTTCTTTCTTTAGATTCTGTTCTGTTAATCCAAAATATTCGAACACTTTTTTTGCTGGTGCAGACTCACCAAAAGTATCTACCCCTAAAGCTAACCCATCTAATCCAACATATTTTTTCCAATAATCGGTAACACCAGCTTCAATAGCAATACGATTTCGACAGGAAAATGGCAACACAGTTTCTTTGTATTTATCATTTTGTTTATCGAAGACATCAGTACTTGGCATTGATACAAGACGAATTTTTTTACCTTTCGAATTTAATTCTGTTGTTACATTCATTGCCATTTCTACTTCAGAGCCAGTTGCGATGATAATGAGTTCAGGATTTTTAGTTCCTTCGACTAGTATGTATCCGCCACGCTTTATATTATTTAGTTGAGGTTCATTTCTGTTGATATGCTCTAAACTTTGTCGAGAAAACAACAAGCTTGTTGGCCCATCTCGCCGCTCAATCGCGGCTTGCCATGCAACTGTTGATTCTACTGCATCGCAAGGTCTCCACAAGGACATATTCGGCATTAAACGCAGTGATGATGCTTGTTCTACCGCTTGATGAGTTGGCCCATCTTCGCCCAAACCAATAGAGTCATGCGTGAAAACAAAAATATTTTGAATTTTCATTAATGCGGCCATTCGTAGCGCATTTCTCCCATACTCGGAAAACATTAAAAAAGTTCCTGAATATGGAATAAATCCTTTATGTAAGGCAATGCCGTTATTAATGGCAGCCATTGCAAATTCACGAACACCGTATGAAATATAATTACCATTTTTGTTTTGATTGCTAATAAGAATCGAACCTGACCAATTCGTTAAATTAGAACCCGTAAGGTCAGCAGAACCACCAATCATTTCAGGCAAATGTTTTGCATAGGCTTCTATCGCATTTTGAGATGCTTTTCGTGACGCTATTGATTCAGCTTTATCGACTATTGAATTTATGTATTCCTGTGCAATATCATTCCAGTCATCAGGTAGGTGCCCTTTTATTCTGCGTTTGTATTCTGCAGCAAGCTCAGGATATTTTTTTTCATAAGCAGCAATTTTCTTTTGCCATACATCTTCCAATTCCTTTCCTTTAGACTTCGCATCCCATGCGACATAATATTCATCAGGAATTTCAAATGGTTCGTATTGCCAACCTAGTTTCTCACGGGTGAGCTGAATCTCTTCATTGCCAAGAGGAGCTCCGTGGCTTGATTCTTTTCCTGCTTTATTAGGCGATCCCCAACCAATGATAGTATTACAACAAAGAATGCTAGGCTGGTTTATATTTTTAATCGCATTCTCTAGAGCTATTTTAATTTCGTCGGGATTATGCCCGTTAATATTTCGAATCACATGCCAGCCATAGGACTCGAAGCGATTAGGAACATCCTCAGTAAACCAGCCTGAGATATCACCATCGATAGAGATTTGATTACTGTCATATATTGTAATTAATTTTCCTAAACCAAGTGTTCCCGCAAGCGAACATGCCTCATGAGAGATTCCCTCCATTAAACAACCATCACCGACTGTGACATAGGTGTAGTGGTTAACAATATCGAATTCATCTTTATTGAATTTTGCAGCGAGAACGGATTCTGCTAGCGCCATACCAACGGCATTAGCAAGCCCTTGGCCGAGCGGTCCTGTTGTTGTTTCTATACCAGGTGCGTATCCATATTCGGGATGACCAGGTGTTTTAGAATGTAACTGTCTAAAATTTTTAATTTCCTCAATAGATAAGCCATAGCCAGTTAAATGTAACAATGCGTATATAAGCATTGAGCCATGACCATTTGACATGACAAATCGATCACGATTATCCCAATTTGGATTGTTTGGGTTATGTTTTAAAAAGTCGTTCCAGAGAACTTCTGCAATATCAGCCATCCCCATTGGCGCGCCTGGGTGTCCTGAATTAGCACGTTGCACTGCATCCATACTTAATGCACGAATTGCATTTGCTAGTTCACGCCTTGAAAGCATAATTTATCTCCTCTCGCAGGCTAAAAAGCCCATAAAAATGATAGTCAATCAGCGCTGTACAAAGTCCTGGTGAAATTACCGCCAAAATATTCAGGCGGTCATAGTTTTAGTAAAAAAATCTTATAAAACTTGATGATGCAGACAGATTGTTTACCCAGATTTAATTGGATATTGTCGCCTACCTGTGGGATTGCAGCAAGTTTCTAGTATAACTATATTTTCCATTTGATAGAGCAACCGATACTCGGGATTTGTTCTCGTGGACCTTTCGATGTTTTTGCAACCTGTAACATAGCCTCTAGTAAATCATGCCTTGTATTTTTCTTAGCTGGTCTCATACCGCTTGTATCAAAGCGACCCCTATATTGCAGTTTAAGAGACTTGTTGTAACCAAAAAAATCAGGTGTGCATACCGCATTGTACGCTTTTGCAATTTGCAATTTCTTGAGTTTCGTCAAAAAGAAGGAGAAATGATAATCGCTGGATATTTTTTTCATATTTTCAAAACTATCTTCAGGGTAATTAATTGTGTCATTAGAGCATATGGCCACTGCTTTTACTCCAAGCTTTTCTAAATTTTTACAATCTTCAACAATGTCTTTAATAACTGCTTTTACATAAGGACAGTGGTTACAAATAAACATTACTAGGGTCCCATTATCTCCGGCGCAATCAGCTAATGACCATTCTTTCTCATCAGTTCCAAGGAGCGTGAAATCGATAGCTTTTTCATTAAAGTTGCAGACGGGAGTTTCTGTTAAAGCCATAAATTTATATTACCTAATATAAAAATTAATGTAAGAATTTTTATCTTTTCAAGAATTATCTTTTTTAATTCGTGAGATATTTTTCGAATAAGGATAGAATTATGATCATAAAAATTATATAAGTAATATGGAATATTAATGACTAATATTAATTTATTTACTTCAGAATCTGTTTCTGAGGGCCACCCTGACAAAGTTGCAGACCAAATTTCCGATTCAATTGTCGATGCAATATTTAGTGAAGATACCACTGCACGTATTGCCTGCGAGACGATGATTAATACTGGCATGGTTGTGTTGTCAGGTGAAATTACAACATCTGCAAATATTGATTATCAAACAGTAGCACGTAATACGATATCTGAGATTGGCTATACATCAGAAGCCATGGGTTTTGATTCAGATAGTTGTGAGGTTTTGGTTTCGATTGATAAACAATCCCCCGATATAGCTCAAGGTGTAAATGAAGGAGAAGGGATGGATTTAGACCAAGGCGCTGGTGACCAGGGATTAATGTTTGGCTATGCCTGCAATGAGACTGATGTGTTAATGCCATGCCCAATTACCTATTCCCATTTACTAGTTAAAAGGCAAGCTGATATTCGAAAGAGCGGTCAGCTAAATTGGCTAAGGCCAGACGCCAAATCACAAGTAACCGTTGCATATGAGGATAGTAAACCGATATCGATTGATACTGTTGTTTTATCCACTCAGCATGATCCCGATATTGAACATAAAGATATAGAAAAAGCTGTCATCGATGAAATTATCAAACCTGTTCTTCCAGAAAATATGATTACTAGTAAAACTCGCTACTTAGTAAACCCAACGGGTCGTTTTGTGATAGGCGGTCCTGTTGGAGATTGCGGATTAACAGGACGTAAAATAATTGTCGATACATATGGTGGTATGGCGCGTCATGGCGGCGGTGCTTTCTCAGGCAAAGATCCTTCAAAGGTTGATCGCTCTGCTGCTTATGCGGCTCGTTATGTTGCTAAGAATATTGTTGCAGCGGGACTCGCTGAACGTTGTGAATTACAGCTGTCATATGCTATTGGTGTAGCAGAACCAACTTCAATTAGCATTGAAACATTTGGGACAGGTAAGGTAGAGCAGGAGAAATTAATCGGAGCTATTCGTGACAATTTTGATCTTAGGCCTAAGGGTATTATTAATATGCTTGGTTTATTAAGGCCTATCTATCAGCAAACCGCAGCCTATGGGCACTTTGGTCGTTCAGACATTGATTTACCTTGGGAAAGAACTGATAAGGCAGATATTCTTAAGCAACAATTAACGTAATTTTTTGAAACTTAAAGCGGAGAGTACTATACTTCGCGGCTGATTAAACAAAAACGTCTTACTGAGGAGCGTTGCAACGGATTTTATCCGCTAGGCTCAGATAGGGACGAAAAAATTCCAACGGCGCTCGCTTATTTTGTTTAGAAGGAGAAACAACATGAGCGTAGCAGCAACACCTATCTCATCTGATTATCACGTCGCTGATATTTCTTTGGCCGATTGGGGCCATAAAGAAATTCGTATCGCTGAAACTGAAATGCCTGGGTTAATGGCAATTCGAAAAGAATACGCGAACACAAAACCTCTTAAGGGTGCGCGTATTGCAGGCTCGATACACATGACCATTCAAACTGCTGTTTTGATTGAAACACTACGCGCCTTAGGCGCAGAAGTTCGCTGGGTATCATGTAATATTTTCTCAACGCAGGACCACGCCGCCGCCGCAATTGCTGACCAGGGTATCCCTGTATTTGCGTATAAAGGCGAAACACTCGAGGAGTATTGGGATTATACCCATCGGATTATGACTTGGTCAGATGGCGGTTCTCCTAATATGATTTTAGATGATGGCGGTGACGCAACATTACTATTAATTCTCGGCACTAAAGCCGAAAAAGATTCATCAGTTATCGAAAACCCAGGCTCGGAAGAAGAAGTTTGTATGTTCGCTTCAATCAAAAAGAGACTAGCAGAGGACAGCAATTTTTACTCACGTACGCTATCTTCAATTCAAGGCGTGACGGAAGAAACGACAACTGGGGTGCAACGTCTATATCAAATGAAAAAGAAGGGCGAGCTACCATTCCCCGCTATTAACGTAAATGATTCAGTAACAAAATCTAAGTTCGATAATTTATATGGTTGTCGAGAATCATTAGTCGACGGTATAAAGCGAGCAACCGATGTCATGATTGCTGGAAAGGTTGCATTAGTTTTGGGTTATGGTGATGTCGGTAAGGGAAGTGCCCAATCATTGCGCGGTCTTGGCGCAACTGTTTGGATTACTGAAATTGATCCAATTTGTGCATTGCAGGCTTCCATGGAAGGTTTCCGTGTTGTGTCTCTGGAAGACGTTATAGATAAAGTTGATATCTTTGTTACAGCAACTGGTAATTTTAATATCATTCGTCATGAGCATATGGTTGGTATGAAAGACCAAGCAATTGTTTGCAATATTGGCCATTTTGATAACGAAATAGATATTGCGAGTTTGGAGAAATATGAGTGGGAAGAAATAAAGCCACAAGTTGACCATGTTATTTTCCCCGATGGTAAACGTATTATACTACTAGCTAAAGGTCGTTTGGTTAATTTAGGTTGTGCAACAGGCCACCCAAGTTTTGTGATGTCAAATTCATTTACCAATCAGGTTTTAGCTCAGATTGAATTATTTACTCATAATAAAGATTATGAAAATGATGTTCATGTTCTACCAAAACACCTTGATGAGAAAGTTGCCCGATTACATCTTGAAAGAATTGGGGCAAAGCTTACGATTTTAACTAAAGAGCAGGCCGATTATATTAATGTTGATGTCGATGGACCTTATAAGCCAGAGCTTTATATGTATTAACAGTTAATGGAATCACAAAAAACATATAAGCCACAATTTAGTTTTGAGTGTTATTCCCCTAAAACACCAGAAGCAGTGACTTATCTGCAGAATGTGCAGTTGGAGCTAGCTCAGTTAAACCCAGATTTTTTTTCTGTGACTTACGGTGCGGGGGGTAGCAAACGCAATATGACTTTTGAAACTGTCTTGGATATTCGTGATAAGACGGGAGTTGAATCAGTACCGCATATTTCCTGTGTCGGCAATTGGGGTGACGACATTAAAAATATGTTACAGAATTATATCGATAATGATATTAAACGTATTGTCGTACTTCGCGGAGATTTACCTTCCGGTACAGTTGGGTATGGACAGTTTCAACATGCAAATGAACTGGTTGAGTTTATAAGAAAACAAACAGGCGATCATTTTCATATTGAGGTAGCTGCTTACCCAGAATTTCACCCTCAAGCGAAAAGTGCAAAAGTAGATATTGATAACTTCAAAAGAAAAATTGATGCGGGCGCAAACGGTGCCATTACACAATATTTTTTTAATCCGTTTTCGTATTATCGCTTTGTTGAGCAGTGTGAAAAACTAGATATTGATATACCGATTGTTGCAGGTGTAATGCCAATCACCAATTGCACACAACTGGTCCGATTCTCTGAGGGTTGTGGTGCGGAGATACCGCGTTGGATACTAAAACAATTACAAGGTTTTGGAGACGATCGTGAATCTATATTTAAATTTGGAGTCGACGTTGTAACCGAGTTATGCGACCAATTGCTTAGTAATGGTGTACCTGGTCTTCACTTTTTTACAATGAATAAATCAGCCGCCAGCAATCTTATTTGGAAGAATCTTGGATTAGACCGAAGAGTTATTCATTAAGCCTATATTCGAGTTATATTTAAAACTATTTTTCAGTTTTTAGTTTAGTTTTAATATAATCAGAGTGAGAGACGTGTAATAAATCTGCGATTTTTCTAATGTAGTATTCTTCATATTTATGAATATAAGCATCGGCATAGGCTACCCGCCACAAGTTTTCAATAATATTAGTTTTTTCTATGGCCGAAAGTTCATTGTTTATTGTTTCTGCAAATTCATGTAATGAGACAGTGTGATCAACTTCATCTTCTGCCAAAGATATGAGTGTATCTATTTTTGTTTTATCTAGGTCAAATTTTTCTAATAATATTTTTTTTATTATTTTGTATTCTTCATCTCCAGTATTTTCATCAGCCAAACTAATTTCAATCATTAAAACTGCTGTGGCTAGTTCTATTTTATTTTTATACGGTATGTTTTCATCAGGGGATTCTTGAAAAAAATTATCTAAATAAGATTTTAAATTTTTAATCATTGGACTAATTATTTATATTGGGTGAAGAATATTTTCCATCTAAAAAATTATCGAAGTAGTAATTAATGAGCGGATGATTGATGGGTAAAATTGATTTAGCATCTGTAAGATTTTGTTCAGCAACGTAAGTGGCGTGTTCTGAATTGTCTTTTAATACATGATACCATGGCGAATCTTTGGGTGGTTTTGATTTTGCTATTTCTTCATACCATTCATTTGTGAGACTAAAAATTGGATCGACATCAAATATTACACCACGGTAATTAAATTTCTGGTGATGAATAATTTGACCAATTGAGAATTTTGCTTCTTTCATGAAAAGAACTTGTTGTTTGATATCACCATTAAAATATACCTTAACTTTTAAAATTAAAAAATAATTATACAGATTTTAAATACAAATTCAGTTATTAAAAATGGTTAAATAATGCGAGTACCACGAGTTTTTATTGATCAAAAAGTTGTTTCCGGGGAATCTATTTTTCTATCGACAGATAAAGCACATCATATCTTACATGTCCTACGACTTCATGCCGGAGACCAAATAAAGTTATTTAATAATTCTGGGTTTGAGTTTACGGCAAAAATTATTGAAGCGAAAAAGAAAGCCATTCAGGTTGAAGTGGGAGAGAGCAGTCAATGTGAAAACGAGTCACCGTTAGAGATTGCTTTATATTTGGCAGTCTCACGTGGCCCACACATGGATTTTTCAATACAAAAGGCTGTTGAACTCGGCGTCAAAGTGATAATTCCTATTATCTCTGAATTTAGTAATGTAAGGTTAATGGGTAATCGTGTAGATAATAAAATAACGCATTGGGAAAAGATAATTATCGGGGCAGCTGAGCAATGTGGTCGTAATACATTGGTAGAATTACAAAGCCCTATGACCTTCAACGAATCGATTAATTTAGTTAATGACTCAAAAAAACTTATTTTACATCCAGGCGTTGGGCAGACAATGTCAAAAATTAATATCAAGAATAACAAATTGGTGCTCATGATTGGACCGGAAGGTGGTTTTAGCGACGCAGAGTTTCAGAAAGCTCTAGATAATAATTATATTCCAGTTAATTTAGGACCTAGAATATTGAGAACCGAAACCGCAGTTGTTTGTAGCTTGAGTAACGCGCAGCAATTATGGGGAGATTTAAATTAACAAAATGATAGCAAATCAAAATTTAATTGTGCCCCATCTCACAACTGCGTTAACGGGTCCTTTACAAAACCTAGAGCGTATAATACTTAATAACCAGACAACAATTGAGTCTTGGTTTAGAAATGCCTGGCGAGATGTTCAGATACCCTTTTATGCTTCAGTTGATATACGAAATTCAGGTTATAAAATAGCGCCAGTTGATACTAATTTATTTCCATCAGGATTTAATAATCTCAATTCATCGTTTGAATCGTTATGTATTCATGCCGCACAGATGGCTATTGAACATACTCAATTACCGATTGATAAAATATTAATTATTCCTGAAAATCACACAAGGAATTTGTTCTATTTGGAAAATATCGCCAGTCTTCAATCAATAATTCAAAAGGCCGGGTTTGAAGTACGTATTGGTACCTTAATGGCAGATATAACTACCCCAACGCGCATCGAACTTGATTCTTCAAACACAGTTTTACTGGAACCCATCCGTCGAGACCAAAATCGCATATTAGTAGATAATTTTAATCCAGACCTAATACTGCTTAATAATGATCTCACAGGGGGTGAACCTGATATGTTCAAGAATATTGAACAAAAAATAACACCGCCAACAAGTTTAGGTTGGTCATCTCGTCTTAAGTCCAACCATTTTAATTTTTATCAAAAAGTTGCAAAAGAGTTTGCGGAATTGATTGGCATAGATCCTTGGTTAATTGACCCAATGTTTCGTAATTGCGGGAAAGTAGATTTTATGAAACGTGAGGGTGTTGATTGCTTATCCAGTAATGTCAAATCATTACTAGAGGCGATCAATACTAAATATAATGATCACGATATTGATTACGCTCCGTTCGTTATGGTTAAAGCGGATGCGGGAACTTATGGTATGGGGGTGATGTCCATACGAAGTCAGGATGAAATATCCGAATTAAACCGTAAGGAACGAACACGAATGGCAACAACTAAAGAAGGGCAGAAAGTCAGTCAGGTTATTATTCAAGAGGGTGTCTATACGCATGAAACTTGGGGCGATGAAGAGACTGTTGCCGAACCAGTTGTTTATATGATGGACCGTCAGGTAGTAGGCGGCTTTTATCGTGTGCATGGAAAACGTACTACGAGTCATAATTTAAATACACCGGGGATGCGTTTTGAACCTCTGGCATTTCTAGATTGTTGTAGTACTCCGGAACCCAATTTAGAAGCAGATTGTCATCAAAATCGATTTTATACCTACGGCGTCATAGGCCGTTTAGCCCTGCTTGCGGCGTCACATGAAATCACGAATGCGATAAGCTGAGCTTAGGCTATACTGTTAACTAACTTGAAATATTACCATTACACTAAGATATGACTTCTGATAAGACAAAAAAGCCCTGGGGCGGAAGATTTACAGCTCCAACCGATGAGCTCGTTGAGCAATTTACCGAATCGGTTTCCTATGACAAGCGGTTGGCACATTATGATATTGTCGGTTCGATTGCACACGCTCAGATGCTGGCAAAAACTAAAATTATTAGTAAAAAAGAAGGCGATGAAATTGTTGCCGGCCTAAAACAAATCGAAGAAGAAATAACATCCGAACAATTTGAGTGGCTAACAACACTTGAAGATGTTCATATGAATATCGAAAGCGCATTGGTAGATCGGATTGGCGATGTGGGTAAAAAATTGCATACAGCACGCTCAAGAAATGACCAAATCGCCACGGACATGCGCCTTTATCTGCGTGATGAAATCGATGATATTGTCCTAAAAATCAATGAAGTCATGACAGCACTAATTACGCTTGCTGATGAACATCACGATACCATTATGCCGGGATTAACTCATATGCAGTCTGCCCAGCCGGTAACCTTTGGGCATCATCTTTTGGCCTGGATTGAGATGTTATTGCGAGACCGTTCACGACTTTCAGATTGTCGTAAAAGAATGAATGTTTTGCCCTTAGGTTCAGCAGCCTTAGCAGGCACAACTTTTCCTATCGACAGAAACTATGTTGCCAAGCTTTTAGGTTTTGATGATGTGACACAGAATTCATTGGATTCGGTAAGTGACCGTGATTTCGCGATTGAATTTTTAGCATGCGCGAGTCTGATTATGATGCACCTATCTCGGTTCTCTGAAGAACTCGTGCTATGGATGTCAGAGGCGAATCATTATATCGATTTGGATGATGCCTGGTGTACGGGGTCATCCATTATGCCGCAGAAGAAAAATCCTGATATCCCCGAATTGGTAAGAGGTAAAACTGGTCGTGTCTACGGTGATTTGATAGCACTCTTAACCTTAATGAAGGCACAGCCACTTGCCTATAATCGGGATAATCAAGAGGATAAGGAGAGTTTATTCGATGCTGTTGATACAGTAAGAATGTGTCTTACCGCCTATGCCGGTTTAGTTCCGACCATTACCGTAAGGCATGACGCTATGCGTCAGGCCGCTGAAGAAGGTTTCGCAACAGCAACCGATCTTGCTGATTATTTAGTTGTTCAGGGATTACCTTTTCGTGATGCACATGCGGTTGTAGGTAAGGTTGTGCAATATGCTATTGAAAAAAATAAATCACTGCCTCTACTATCATTGCCTGAATTTCAGCAGTTTTCTGAACTGATTAAAGATGATGTGTTTGCAGTTTTAAAACTTGAAGGTTCTGTGTCAGCAAGAAATCATGTTGGCGGTACTTCACCAGAACAAGTTAAGGCACAAGTATCGCGTCTTAAAAAGCTAATATAAAATAAATCTGAGTAAACATTAAATGAAACTACTAATTAAATTAGTTATTGGTTTTAGTATTATTTTAATTATTTCGATTAGCCTCATTGTAATCATATTAGTAAATTTTGATCCGAATAATTATAAGGACACAATTGCTGCTAAAGTAAATGAACAGACTGGGCGTAGCCTGAGTATTAGTGGCGATATTAATCTGACTTTTTACCCTTGGTTAGGTATTAATGTTGAGGGTATCAGTTTAAGTAATGCAGCCAATTTTGGCGATACACCATTTTTGGAAACAAAAACTATAAAGGCTCGTGCAAAATTATTGCCGCTCCTTAGAAAAGAATTAGAAATGGATACCCTCGTTTTGCATGGTGCAAAAGTAAATTTGGTCAGAGATGCAAAGGGAGTAAATAATTGGGATGATTTACTAAACTCTAAAAATAAAAAACAAAATACAAATCAGAATTTACCATTTGCAGCACTTATATTGGGCGGTATTGATATAAAGGATGCAAATATCCGCTGGCGAGACATGCAGCAGGGCGTTGAATACAATATTACAAATACAAATATTCATACCGGCGAATTAAAGCTAGGCGAACCAATAGATATCACTGCCTCTTCGAAGGTTGTAGCCTCAAAACCAGCGGTATCATCATCCATTCAGTTTAAAGGCACGGTCTCCTATGAGGACAATGGCGATATTTTAGTATTAAAGCCGATGTTACTGGAGGCAGTTGTTAGTGGTAAGGAAATCCCTGGTGGAAAAACTTCGTTAAAACTGAGCTCTGAAATTAAAATGAATTTTGATGAGGATACAGCTGAGATTAATTCGTTAGATTTAACAGCTTTCGATACTCAAATAAAAGGACAAACAAAGATCTCGAGTTTATTATCAGGCACTCCAGAATTTACCGCAAAAATTTCTATCAATGGTAAAATTTAACGGGGGTAAAATAAAATTAAAAATAAATTCAATCTTGTTGAATTAGGTCCTGGTAAAGGCACTTTATTAAAAGATATATTACGTACCTCAACTTTAAACCAAAAATTTTTAAATTCTATCGTTGTTGTTGGTTCTGGCTTTGAAATAAATCCAGAACAAATTAATCATATTAACAAATATGCCTCTGTATTAAGTAATAGCGCCGAAATAATCAATACTGTTAAGCACCCAAAATCTTTGGAAAAATTATTAAATGAGGAATTTATTCGCTATCCATTTACAACTTTTCAGCAAAACGAATGCGATGATAATAGGACATTTCTGCAAAAAGAGATTGGAGGAATGGGGGGCGGGCATGTTCAAAGAAAATCTCGATTGTCAAATACACAACCTTTAGCAAATAAAAATTTTTATTATCAGGAATTTATTAAAGGCAATGTTTTTAGCGCTGTCTTTTTAGCAAATAGAGATAGAGCAACACTAATTGGGCTAAATCAACATTTAAAGTCAAACCAGTTTTCTGATCAGCCGTTTTTGTACGAAGGTGCTATTAGTATTATTTCAAAAAATCAAAAAGATATTGATAAAGTTAATGCAATTATCAATAAAATAACAAAAAAAATAAGTTTGGTTGGTCTATGTGGTATTGATTTTATTATCGATGAGTATGGTGTTATTTTTGTGATTGATGTGAATCCACGCCCACCATCAACATTTGAGCTGCATGAATCTAAGCAGTCTTTATTTCCAGCACACCTTGCTTGTTTTCAGGGAGATTTAATCCATTATCGTTCTGATAATGATAAGTACTCGAGGGGACATGTAATTTATTATGCAAAGGAAGATACAATAATTTATGAAGAACTTAATTGGCCGGAATGGGTTAAAGACAGACCGTCAAGCAGACAAACAATATCTGTTAAAAATCCAATATGTAGTATATTTGCTGAAGGCGATTCAGAAACTCAAGTTGAAAATATTCTATATAAACGTTTAGAGGAAATCGAACTCTTTGTGAAATCAATATAGAATAGGATGTAATATTAATTAAATTTAATTTTTGAGGGAAATTAGGTGAGCCAACATTTAAATCCAAGTCTTAATAAATTAACAGCACCATTAGTTGAAAATCTAATCGCAAATGCAAAATCATTACGATTGGCAGTATCAAATCTTGATGATGGCGTTTGTGTAATTGATGCAGGTATTAATACAAAAGGCGGTATTGAGGCAGGACGGTTAATTGCGGAGATATGTATGGGTGGTCTTGGGACTGTTAAATTACGTGCATCGACAAATTTTCGTCATTGGTCATGGCATATAGATGTGTATAGTTCTAACCCAGTCTTAGCGTGTCTTGCAAGTCAATATGCGGGATGGAGTCTAAATTATGGGAAAGGAAAACAGGCATTTAATGCATTGGGTTCTGGGCCTGCTCGAGCATTAGGTAGTAATGAGCCTTTGTTTGATGAACTTGGATACCGAGATTCAGCTGAGAGCACATGTATAGTTGTCGAAGTTGATAAAGTGCCGCCAATTGAAGTGACCACGAAGATAGCTGAAATGTGTGGCATAACAAATAAGAAACTAACGATTATTCTTACTCCAACATCGAGCTTAGCCGGCGCTGTTCAAATTGTTAGTCGAGTTCTAGAAACATCATTACATAAAGCGCATGCATTACATTTTCCATTAGATAAAATTATTGATGGCGCTGGAAGCGCACCTTTATGCCCACCGTCGCATGATTTTTTAACTGCGATGAGTCGCAGTAATGACGCAATATTATTTGCAGGTCAAATTCAATTATTTGTTGAAGCAAATGATGAGGATACACAAGAGCTTGCTAACGCCTTACCAAGTAGTGCCTCTAAAGATTACGGCAAACCCTTCGGCGAAATATTCAAAGACGTTGAATATGACTTTTATAAGATTGATCCTATGTTATTTAGTCCGGCTTGTGTTGCGGTAACTTCTTTAATAACAGGACATACATTTCATGCTGGTAAAATAGATCTTGATCTATTAGATAAATCATTTAATTAGAACTTGTGGATGATATTTCTAGAAAAGTCGCAATAATTACCGATGACCCTGGCTGGCATGGTAAACAACTAACCGCTTCCCTTAAAGATCGAGGGTTGGAGGGCTGTTACTTATCACTGTCTGATTGTTTAATAGAAATAACTGAAGATGCTTGTGATATTAAGCTGCCAGGATTTGAAAATCTTCCTTTGGGTATATTCGTTCGAGGAATTCCGGGGGGTAGCTTAGAACAGGTTATTTTTCGACTTGATGTATTGCATGCACTACAGGACTTAGGAATTGCTATTTATAATTCACCAAAAGCAATCGAGCGGACTGTTGATAAACCACTAACAAGTCTTTTGTTAGGCCGATCAGGTTTACCCACTCCAAAAACATGGATTTGTGAAACAACAAAACGCGCAAATGAAATCTTGGAAAATGAATCTAGTAATAGTAAAAAATTAGTACTCAAACCATTATTTGGCTCGCAAGGTATTGGTATACATCTGATCGATAAAGCAACTGGTCTTGTACATGATGAGAAATTTGCGGGTATTTATTACTTACAAGAATTTATTGAACGTAAAAACAATGATTTTACTGATATACGCGTTCTCGTGGTTGATGGAATCGCAAAGGCAGCAATGACAAGACGCGGTAAAAGTTGGATTACAAATCGTGCGCAAGGCGCTAATTGTGAATTTTTAGAACTTAATCAAGATTTAACTTCTCTCAGTGAGGCGGCATGTAAAGTTCTCGATATTGACTATGCTGGCGTTGATCTTATCCAAGATAAGGATGGTTCGTTTTATATTATAGAGGTAAATAGTATTCCTGCCTGGTATGGTTTGCAGAAGGTAGTGAGTTTTAATATTGCTGATTGTCTAGTTGAGTCATTTATTAAAAATATTGCCAAGAATAATTCTCTGCTAGCCTGTTCAAATTAAATTATGAGCAAAAAAACGATCGAAAGTGTTGTAATGGCAAGTTTTATCGGGGAAATTGAAGCATTTAAACCAGGTAACGTTAGTTCTTATGCTGATGGGCATAATATGACTGCCGAAGATTTTCTTATTAGTGCAGAGGTTGCAACTCCACTATTATGCGAAAAAAACCGTAGTTTAGGCGTGCGAATTCTAAATGGCGTCAAAGCAACAAAGAAATCTGTTTCCTGTAATACAAATTTAGGGATGTTACTGCTTTTTACCCCAATTATTATGGCGGCAGAATTAGGTTTTGAAAGTATCGAGAAATTAAAGAAAAATCTCGAAATTACTTTAACTTCATTAACTAAAAATGATGCTAATCATGTATTTGAGGCAATTTTTATAGCTAAACCTGGAGGTTTGGGAAAAACAGAGGAGCAGGACGTAACCAATAAACCTGATTGTTCATTGCTATATGCGATGCAGCTTGCGAGCGATAGGGATTCTGTTGCATTACAATACTCAAACAACTTTAGTGAGGTATTTAAGCTAGGTTTTCCAGCCATTAAAGACTTTGACAAACGCTGGAATAGTGTAAAATGGTCAACAGTTTCGTGTTATTTGACTTTTATGGCGTCAATTAAGGACTCTCATATTGAGAGGAAGTATGGAAGTGAGATAGCCGAACAGATAAAAATAAAAAGCGGGATTATTGTTGAAAAATTTAATAATTCTACAGACCCCGAAGCGTCAGTAGAGCTTTTGCGGGGTTTTGATAGGGAACTTAAGGCAAGAAACTATAATCCAGGCACAAGTGCTGATTTAACAGCAGCAAGTCTCTTGGTGTACAGCTTAATTAACTAAGAGGCTATATAGTATGCAGTTGATGAGATTTATTTAGTCTCTCAGCGGTATTTAGAGCAGGGTTGAGGCAACTCTCCCTTTAGAAATTAACCTTAGCAAACACAGGGTGGCAGAAATGTCGATATTAGGAAAACTCTTTGGCTTTTTAGGAGGAGACAAGATGGCGGTCATTGACAGAGTATTAGTAGGTGAATCATTGGTGGGTGATGGGAATGAAGTTGCTCACGTTGATTTGATTATGGGTCCACGTGGCAGCGCAGCTGAATCAGCATTTTGTAATGCATTAACAAACAACAAAGATGGTTTTACATCTTTATTGGCAGTTGTCGCACCAAATCTAGCATGCAAACCAAACACAATACTTTTTAATAAAGTAACGATAAAAGGGTCTAAGCAGGCTGTTCAAATGTTTGGTCCAGCACAGCGTGCCGTATCTATGGCGATTATGGATTGCGTAGAAGACGGTACAATTCCTGCGAATGAAGCTGACGATATCTTTATTTCGGTTGGTGTTTTCATTCATTGGCTTGCTGAAGATGATACCAAGATTCAGGATTACAATTATCAAGCAGTGAAGGAATGTGTTCAACGAGCCATAGCTCGTGAACCAAAGGCTGCTGAAGTTGTTAGCCAGAAAGGTTCAGCATCACATCCATATGCAGCACATGATTAATTAAAAAAAGTGTCTGCTGAAGCTGAATATAGATTCAGCAATCAAATTAATGCCTCGGATATCGAGGCATTTTTTTTACCCGTTAAAAAATAAATTTAATTCTTTTTTAGTAATTTTTTGTTGATGTAGAGCAGTAGCAATTAAACATCCTTTAATATTTTTCGAATTTAGACTTTTAATATCATTAGAATTTTTTATGCCTCCTGCAAGATAAATTTCAGAATTTTTATTAAGACCTGTAATATCTTTAAGATATTTTATATCGACACCATTATTTGAGCCAACTCTATGCAGCATCATCACTATCACTTTTTTTGGCCAAATAGACGAATTATTGAGTAGATAAGAATTATTAATTAATCCATTTTCATTAAAATCTAGTGATAATAATATATCCGGATTACTCATTATTATTTTTTCATAGTCATGTAATGCAATATTATTTTCAGAGCCTAAAATAAATTTTATGTTTTTATTCGTTTTATCTGATTTTCTGGTTAATATTTGGTGGATTCCAGCGTCTACCCAGAATTCACATTCTTTATATTTTAAGGCGAATTTATTTATTAATTTTGATTGATTTCCATTTCCTTGAATGGCATCGAGATCAGCAATATAAATAATTTTAAAAGGATATAATTTAAAAAAAGCAGACAAAATTGATTCTAGTTTACAATTGCTTGATATTGCAGATGTAATTGGCTGATATGATTTACGTTTACCACAAATAGCGTGAACAACTATACCTTGACTAAGATCTATTACAGGAATTATTAACATTTTTACCTATGAAGCATTTTTTATTTGAGTTTATCACAGGCGGCGGGTTAATCGGACAAACATTATCCGATTCCTTAGTACTAGAAGCAAGAATGATGGTTCAAACGTTGCTAAAAGAACTTATCGCATGCGGTCATTATAAAATTACTATTACAAGAGATAGTAGAGTTGATTCATTTGGCCGTGATGTTACTGAACATACTATCAACACACCGTTTAAAAAAATACTTCCAGAACTTGTCCGAAAATCCGATATTTGCTGGTTGATTGCTCCTGAAACAGAGAATTGTCTTTATAATTTAACAGATTTATTTATGCAAAATGCCAGTATATTTATTGGCTCTGATTTAAATGCAGTACATACCACAGCAAGCAAATTAATAACGTGTAATATTTTAGAAAATGCAAACATTTGTACACCTGACACAAAATTACTCAAAGATGTAATTCCTGATAGTAAGTCTGGATGGATAATAAAACCGGATGATGGTGTAGGCGCAGAAAATTGTATTTATGTTTCTGATAGGCTTGCGTTACGAGAGAATATGACAATAAAAGAAAATGATAATTATATAATTCAGCCTTTTATTGAAGGAGAACATATGAGTATGTCTTTATTTGTATATAATAAAAATATACAACTTCTTTCGTGTAATAAGCAAGAAATAACATTAAAGAACAATTTAATTAGCTTAACAGGTATTGGTGTCAATGAATTTTTATTATATAAGGATCAAATGAGAGAGTTAGCTGAAAGCATCGTACCAGCAATACCTGGTTTTTCCGGGTATATAGGTATTGATCTGATTAGATCTAATAATAAATTTTTTGTAATAGATATAAATCCTAGATTTACAACATCTTATGCAGGAATTTCAGCGTCATTAGGAATTAATATAACCGAAAAGATGTTGAATACATTTTTAAGACAAGAAATACAAGATATTAATTTAAAAAAAGCAATACCAATAAAATTAAAATTTTAATAGAAAAATGAATATATCTAATTTTATAGGATGGGATATTGGCGGAGCACATCTCAAATTTGCCAATATAAAT
>JAAZZI010000049.1 GCA_014239225.1 Gammaproteobacteria bacterium | reverse complement strand
GAAGTTGCTGAAATATTGATGTCTTATTATCAGCAAGAAGAAAATTTGTAATCTTCAATTCCTATTAAACACTTCTTTTTACGTTATATATTTTTTGCACATAAGTATTGACAAGAATATTATTTCGATTATATTTAGCACTCTTTAATAAAGAGTGCTAACAATTTTTGTTAGTTCATTATAAATC
Source organism: Gammaproteobacteria bacterium (assembly GCA_014239225.1). Lineage (GTDB taxonomy): Bacteria > Pseudomonadota > Gammaproteobacteria > Eutrophobiales > Eutrophobiaceae > UBA11869. The sequence continues at coordinate 5,920 of JAAZZI010000049.1, read as the reverse complement.
AATAGGTTAGGAATTAAGGAGGTCTACTTTGATGAATATCCGGCCATTACACGATCGTGTGATCGTGAAACGCGTGGAAGAGGATAAAACTTCTCCAGGTGGAATTGTTATCCCTGATTCAGCTACAGAAAAGCCCATCCAGGGTGAAGTTATTGCCGTAGGCAAAGGTAAATTACTGGATAGCGGTGAGCTTAGTAAGCTTGATCTTAAAAAAGGCGACAGAGTGTTGTTTGGCAAGTACTCAGGTACCGAGGTTAAAGTTGGTGGTGACGAATATCTCGTAATGCGCGAAGACGATAACATCACAAAGTCCTCTTTAGTATGACCCGTAGCGTCACGCAACATTACAACTTTGTTTAGTTTTTTTGAGTAAGCCGTATGGTCAGCTTTAAAAATTTCAATATCTAAAGCATCTATAATAGTAGTATTATCAAAGATCGTTTGTGCATCAAAAGGGCCGTAATAATCCCCAACGCCTGCATGGTCGCGCCCAACAATTAAATGTGTACAACCTGCGTTCTGACGAAATACAGCATGAAGTACGGCTTCTCTTGGTCCAGCATATAGCATGTCGAAACCGTAACCAGTGACCATCACGGTATTTTTTGGAAAATAAAGCTCAACCATTTTCCTAATCGCAGCATCACGAATATCAGCTGGAATATCGCCCGGCTTTAATCTCCCTAATAACATATGAATCAAGATTCCATCAGCATTTATTGATTCCTGCGCAATCTTACATAATTCTTCATGCGCTCTATGCATTGGATTCCTTGTTTGAAAAGCCACAACAGTTTCCCAATTATTTTGCTGTATCTGATTTCGGATTTGTACCGCTGTACGAAATGTACTTGCAAAATCAGTTTCAAAATAACTGTAATTCAAAACTTTAATAGGGCCTGATATCAGATATTTTCCAAGGCCTTTAAATGTTTTTACTCCAGGATGTCCTGTATCCAGAGTTCCAAAAATTTGTTCGGTAACCAGATTAATTTGTGCTTCACTTAAACTTTCTATCGCTTCTACATTTTGTATTGCTAAAACAGGATTACCTTCAATATTAGGATCAAGTAATGCGATCATTGATGACCCCTCAATAGCTGAAATATCATCGGTGCAATTAACGCATGGCACTGGCCAGAATAATCCGTTTTCAGTTTGCATTTTTTCAGCCACTGAAAGTGTATCCGCTACATTCATATAACCCTCCAGAGGGGTAAAATAGCCAGCGCCTAGCATGACTGCATTAGCCGCTGAAGCAGAATTAAGAATCAAAGCTGGTAATGATGCAGCCTCCTCTAATAATGCATTACGCTCCACAGAATTTTCTATAAATAATGGCTTTAATATATCCGCCCCATGTGGCTTAATCATACTTTGCTCCTCTTAATTAATTGCATCTAGTGATGTTTGGTATAACAAAATGAGGCGCTATATTAATATTTTTTACAAACAAGCGCTGCTCCTATATAAATACTAATTATGAATTATAAAGGTAATCCCAAATACGAGCATGATACCCCTTGCTGCACCGGAATCCTTATTACAAATTTAGGTACGCCAGATAACCCTACTACTAGCGCAGTTAGAAAATATTTGGCTGAATTTCTCTCTGATTCTCGTGTAATTGAACTACCTAAGTTTTTATGGTGGTTCATTCTTCATGGAATAATTTTACGAATTCGTCCATCTCAATCGGCTAAGGCATACAAAAAAATATGGACAGAAAATGGATCGCCATTACTATCAATCTCGAACAAGCAAGTTGAAGGATTGAAAAAGATTTTAGCTAAAAAAGTTCAAGGGCCGATTAGAATTGAATTGGCGATGCGTTATGGGAGCCCATCAATTAAATCGGGGCTTAAGAAATTACAAGCGGCCAATTCGAAAAGAATTCTTGTACTGCCCTTGTATCCACAATATTCATCTGCAACAACAGGTTCAACATTTGACGCAGTAGTAGATGAGCTTAAAAAATGGCGTTGGTTGCCTGAAATAAGAATGATCAATCACTACCATGATCATCTAGGTTATATCGATGCTCTGGCAAATAGCGTTACGAACTACTGGAAAGATAATAAAAAACCACAAAAGTTATTATTTTCTTTTCATGGCTTACCTAAGCATTATTTTCTTGCCGGTGACCCATATCACTGTGAGTGTCACAAAACAGCGCGTTTAGTAGCTGAAAGATTAAAATTAGATCAAGATGAGTGGTTAGTTACATTTCAGTCACGTTTCGGTCCAAGAGAATGGCTACAACCTTATACTGATAAGACATTAATATCGCTTGCTAAGAGTGGTGTAAAAAATATCAACATCGTTTGTCCTGGATTTTCTGCTGATTGCTTAGAAACATTAGAAGAAATCGATATACAAAACCGGGAATTCTTCATGGAAGCTGGGGGCGAAAAATTTGATTATATTCCTGCGCTAAATTATGACGACAATCATATTGAATTACTCTCTAATATTATTTTAAAACATACAAATGGCTGGCCAGAATTTTCTACAAATTGGGATCGAGAAGAAATCAAAAAAGAGTTATCTAAAAGTAAACAGCTTGCAGAAAAATCTGTACACAACAAAAACTAGATAAGCATCTTTACCCCGATAAACATAAGCAAAACAGCGAAGATATGTTTTAAAATCTCAATAGGTAAATAGTGCGCTAAACGCGCACCAATTGGCGCAAAAAAGATTGTCATCATCACAATAATAAGCGCAGCAGGCCAATATAAATAACCTATTGAGTGTGTAAAAATATTTGAATTATCCCGACTTACAAATATAAATGTTATTGTTGCAACGAGAGCAATTGGTATACTGCATGCTGAAGATATTGCGACAGCGCTTCTCATATGCTGATTCAACCATAGCAAGAATGGAACTGTTAATGTCCCGCCACCAATACCTAATATAGTAGAAAACAAACCAATAATTGCTCCAGTAAAAATAAAAAGACCTTTCTCTGGTAATTTTGTATATCTTTCTTTTTTTTGAGTATGGGGTGAAAAAAACTCTGTGGACGTGGGCTTAGGTTTAAGGCCAAACCATATCTGTGTAGCAACCAATATCTCAAAACAACCAAAAACAGTACGTAATGCGCTGCTAGAGACCGAATCTGCTACTAAAACGCCAAGACAGGCGCCTATAAAAATTCCAGGGGCAATTTTATTAACGAAAAACCAAGATACCATTTTTTTTCGATGGTGCTCATAAGTAGCAAAAACCGAGGTAACTATTATTGTCGCTAATGATGTTGTAACTGCTTGATGCATCACTACTGAAGGCTCAAATCCTTGTTTAGTAAAAACATAATGTAAAACAGGGACTATAATAATGCCTCCGCCTAAACCTAACATTCCACCCATTAATCCAGCAAAAACACCTGTTAGTGCGTAGATTAGTATTATCTCTATAGTCATTTCCGCAAACATAGTAAAAAGATCTGTGGTTTCTGGTTAAGCAGGTTATATTACCGTGAACAGTGAAAAAATGTTGCTAATTCAAAGCCAAATAAGGACAATCCCTAGAATTTTTTTTGAACGTGACATTTTTAATGAAATCAATCTCCTCATACAAAAAAGTACAAGAAAATTGTTTTGCAAGAAACAAACCGTTGTGGTTATTTATGTCGCTATTGTTTATTTTTATTTCTGTAATAACCACAAGTCATGCAAATACGATAGACACGCAGCGGCAAGATTATCTTGCAGCAAAAAAAGCGTTTGGATTAAAACAATATAAAAAATTTGGAAGAATCGCCAACACCCTCAAAGATTATCCGCTATACCCTTATTTGCGGTACAACTATCTACGGAAGCGTGTTTGGAAAGAAAAAAACTCGGATATAATTTATTTTCTGAACCGCTATAGTGATTTACCAGTTACAAATAGACTTAGGAATTCATGGTTAAAAGTATTAATCAGAAGGAAACATTGGCAAACATTTCTTGATAATTATATTAAGCACTCAAACCCCGTTATGCAGTGCTACCAGTTATACGCAAGAATGAAATTAGATAAAAAAGAATTTTTATTGGAAGATATTCGCTCAATCTGGTTGACTGGCAAATCGTTACCCTCTCAATGTGATCAGCCATTTGAACTTTTATATAAAAGTAATTTAGTAACGAACGAGCTAGTATGGAAACGTTTTCGCTTATCAATGCAAAACAACGAAGTTGGTCTCGCTACATATTTATCTCGACGACTTAATCCCGAATATAAAGTCCTTGCAAGAAAATGGCTACAAATACATAAAAAACCATATAAAAACACAAGAAAACCTAATCTTATAGACAATGAAACTACAAGAGAAATTATTGCTCATGGCATCTTACGACTAGCAAAACGTCATCCTGAAAAGGCTTTCAAAAGGCTTGAAGCTCTAAAAATAAAATACTCATTCACTTCTGGCGAAATCGCAGAAATTGAACGAATACTTGCTATCCATGCTGCAAAAAAGAAAAGTAAAATAGCATCAGTATTACTTGATCAAATTGATAATTACCATGTTGATGATGAGGTGTTTCATTACCGCCTACGCACTGCATTATTAAAAAAAGATTGGAAGCTATTAAAAAAATGGACAATGGGGAAAGCTCCTATTTCAGAGATTGATTTACGATGGACCTACTGGCATGCACGTGCTCTAGAAGAAACAGGAGAAATTGAAAAAGCAAAACAGATCTATATAAAATTAGCAAAAGAACGCGACTATTATGGATTTCTTGCAGCTGACAAAATTAATAAGCCCTATAGTATGAATCACTATCCCGTAACAGATGATAAAGAAGAGTTCAAACGTATATCTTCATTACCTGCAATGAAGCGAGCATATGAATTTTATCAACTTGACATGAACACCAATGCAAGACGGGAATGGAATCATGCTCTAAATAAAATGACCACCTATCAAATGCAAATGGCTGCAGCACTTGCAGTAAAATGGGGATGGCACAACAGAGCTATAATAACAATGAGCAGGGCTAAAGCACTTGATAATTTAGTTCTACGTTTTCCAATATTATTTGAGGCTTTATTAACAAAACACGCAAAGAAAAATAATATTGATCGTAGCTGGGTTTTTGGAGTGGTTAGAGCAGAAAGTGCATTTATTGAGGATATAAGCTCACCAGTTGGCGCATTGGGTTTGATGCAGGTTATGCCTAGAACTGGTAGGAGTGTTGCAAAACGTATAGGCATAAAAAATTTCAAAAAAAGTAGATTGAGAGAAGCTGAAACAAATGTCCCGATTGGTAGCGCTTACATGAAAATGATGTTAGATAAATTTGATGGCAATATTATCTTAGCTACTGCTGCGTATAATGCTGGCCCGCATCGTGTTTTAAAATGGCTGCCAAAAAAAGTGTGTGCTGAAAACCCTGATATTTGGGTAGAATTGATCCCTTTTAATGAAACCCGAAAATATGTACGTCGTGTGCTATATTTTTCTATTGTCTATGACTGGCGTTTCAAAATGGCAATAAAACCAATGAAAGATCGTATGACTTTAATAACACCAAAAAGTAAAAAGTTGATAACTAAACTATCATGTAACACTATTGGGCTATTAGATAAAAAAAATGTTGAAGAAGAAAAGATTATAAAAACAGCAATTCATAATGAAACAACAACGGAATATATAGTAAAAAAAGGCGATTCATTATGGTTAATAGCAAAAAAATATGATGTGTGGGTTACAGATCTTCTTAAATGGAATAATTTAAAAAGGAACAAGCCTCTACAGCCAGGTCAAATATTAAAGATTAATACAGAAAAAAATGTTAATTAAAAAAATAGCAATACTAGGGGGAAGTGGTTTTGTAGGTCAATCTCTATGCAATCGTCTATCAGAAGATGGTTTGAATATGGTAGGCCTTATTCCGACTGAATTTGAAAATAATAATTCTTC
>JAAZZI010000048.1 GCA_014239225.1 Gammaproteobacteria bacterium | reverse complement strand
ACTTCAACATGGGGTTTAAAGTTCTCAGCTTTGGTATGAATCGCACCACGTTCTTCTAGTTTTGATGCAAGTAGAAAGGGCACTACATTTTCTAATTCAATGGCACGTTCTTCTTCATCGGTAAATGATGCAACACGTTTTCCTGCAACCAAATAAGTCCCATCTTTTAATTTCATATTAACGAGACCAGCAGGTCCATGACAGATTGCACCCAAGACACCGCCACGTTCATAAATACTCACAGCGATCGTAGCTAACACTTCACTATTAGGAAAATCCCACATCGTACCATGCCCGCCGGCATACATGATTGTATCGTAATTATCCGGATTAATTTCACTTGGCGACATTGTATTTTGTAATCTATTCATGATTGATGTGTTATCAGTAAATGCTTTATTAACTTCATCATCCATATCATTGCTGCCCGGGTCCATCGGTGTGGGGCCGCCTTTAGGACTGACAAAATCAATATTATAACCAGCCTCGGTAATTGCCTTGTAAGGATAACTGACTTCCCTTAAGAAATAGCCTGTTTTTTTGCCAGTATCACCCAACTCTTCGTGATTCGTTATCACAAATAAGACTTTATTTTTACTTTGAGTATTCATTATTTTTACCTTATGTTTTTTATAGTATTAATTGATCAAAATTCATAAAAAAGGGAAGCATTTAAAATAATTTAATAATACTGAATTACTTCCTGATTGTATTTACATTGATTGCAGCGTTCATTAGGGCTTGGTATTTCATCTTGATTTAGGCAGGTAACTATTTTTTCAATTGTAGTATCTACCCAATCATCGTTACCATCGTAGGGCAGCAAATCAACATCGAATTCAACCTTCTCATTAAATGCATCACGATTACGCTTACCATTACAGTACACAAAATAACCTCGGTTTGAGACCTGAAAGTCATTTTGTCTGAGAAGCCACTGATAAAATTCCATTTGTCGTTTATAAGATCTCTGCCAGGGTGCATTGATATTTACCTTATCTTTTTTACTGGTTGCCTTGTAATCAACCACAATTAATTCACCTTCTTCAGATTTCCAGACATCATCAATCGCGCCATGAAGGATAAAATTAGAAGGCTCATGAAAATACTGAACACCGACAAAATTCTCACGCCATTTATTTAACTGTTCATGTTGATAGGGAATGGCGTTAATACCGGCATCAACCATATAAGGGTGAGGCTCGGCTCGTTCTCTGTACTGATCAAACTCACGTTTTAATAATTCATCAACAGCTGAATTAATATTAAAGGGAAAGCCAGGAACTTGATTAATCCCAAGCCGCCTGTCAAGATAAAAACAACGTTCACAATTCATAAAGGATTCAACTTTTGAACGTGATAACTTAAATGGTTTTTCTTGATTGGGAGAATAAATATTACGGGAACGTTTTGGTTTGTATTCAGTCATAATTAACCCTAGCATAGATTAACCAAAATTATAAAACTAGCTAAATTAAAGATTATTTTATGAACAAAAATATCTACGGAACCATCTTTTTATTTATTATTACTATGTCAATATCTGCAAAAGTTGAAATTGAAGCGACCGAACATATTCAAAAAATTGTATTTGGCGCTGGTTGTTTTTGGGGTGCGGAAAAAGAATATGCATCCATACCCGGGGTGATTGATGCTGTCTCCGGTTACTCGGATGGTAATGGCGTTGCGCCAAATTATAAGGCAATCACAGAGCCTGTTAATAAAAATAATCCAAATAATCATGCAGAGGTTGTCGAGGTTACATTCAATACTAATGAGATTTCAGCTGAAGAACTGATACGTCATTTCTTTGAAGGCCATGACCCAACGCAATTAAACAGACAGGGAAATGATGTCGGAACGCAATATCGCTCGATTATTTTAACCACAGATGAAAAACATATCGATGTAGCTAAACAAGTATCAGATGAATATCAGTTATTATTAACTGACGCGGGTTATGACAGTATTACCACTGTAATCAAAATACTAGAAAAGTTTTATCCAGCAGAAGAATATCATCAGGATTATTTAGTTAAAAATCCAAACGGTTATTGTCCAATTCATGCAACAGGCATTAAATTTAATCATCAAAAAATTACAGAGATTGATAATTCGTCTCTCCTAGAAGGAAAAAATATTATTGTTATTGAACCTGAGGGTTACTGCCCGTATTGCGAAAAGTTTAAAAAAGATGTGGCCGATGCTTATCAGGGGACAATCCCGCTTAGCTTTAGATTAGCAACTGAACTTAAAGGACTTGATATTAAAACACCTACCTGGGCGACCCCAACGATTTTATTTCTTGAAGATGGTAAAGAAGTTTTTGCCAATCAGGGTTATATGACATCAGAAGTTTTTTATCAGGCATTAGGTGCTTTTAAGCTCGGGAAATCAGAAGCCTATAGTGTTGCCTTTAACGAAGGAACAGATGCTAGGTTTTGTAAACAATATGAAATTTTCAAAAACACCCCCGATGGTATTTTTATTGATAAGTTAAGTGGCGCAGTATTGTTTGATACTGATGATCGTTTTGATTCAAAGAGCGGCTGGTTGTCCTTTACCAAACCGGTAGATGGCGCAGTTTATGAATTAGAAGATAATAGTTTCGGTATGCAGCGAATTGAAATTCGTTCAATATCTTCTGGGATTCACCTGGGACATGTCTTTAATGATGGGCCCAATGGCCAACCCAGATATTGTATTAATGCGACCGTGCTTGAATTTAAGCAAAGAGAAAATCTTTAAAATAATTAAAAAAATAGGGAGAAATGAGGTATGAGTGAACGTATTGTCATGCGTGTTGGTGAGGCTTTAGTTGCGGGTGGTCCGGCAGGAACGGCTGCTGAACCTGAAGTGGTGATTGGAGAACTTGATGGTCCGGTTGGCACTGCATTTGCCAATCTAATTGGTGATCAAGCAAAAGGACACTCAAAAGTCCTAGCGATTATGAATACCGACATCATGGTAAGACCCGCCACCTTAATGGTCAGTAAGGTTACGGTTAATAAGGAACGATACACCAATATCTTAATGGGAACCGTACAAGGCGCAATTGCAAATGGCGTGCTAGATTCCGTTAGAAATGGCGATATCCCAAAGGAGAAAGCCAATGATTTAGGTATTATTGTTTCGGTTTGGTTAAACCCGTTGGTAGCAACTGCCGATGATTTAGATCACAAGATATTATTTGATATTCACCGCAAGGCAACCGCTGCTGCAATTCATAAAGCAATGAATCATGAGCCTGATATTGATTGGTTGTTAGAAAATCAAGATGACATCGTTCATAAATACTATCAGATGGGATTAGACGGGAAGATTTAATTTACATTTGTTAGGCTCTACTTTTTTTAAGAAAGTGAAGCAATGCCTTTAATTACATTTGATGAGGTCTCCCTCGAATTTGGCGATCAACTTATCCTAAACAACGTAAGCTTAGCGTTGGCTAGTGGTGAGCGTGTTTGTTTAATTGGTCGCAATGGTGAAGGCAAATCAACCTTGATGAATATCATTACTGGTAAAGTTGAGACCGACAGCGGCGAAATCGTAAAACAATCCCATCTCAGAGTGAGCCAATTAGAACAAGGTCTGCCACAGGAAAGGGATATCACTGTGAAAGATTATGTTGCCGAAGGACTGCAACACTTACAAATACTGCTTGATGATTACGAAACACTTTCTGCTAAACCGATTAAGAATAATCCTACTGCTTTGCGAGAACTCGAAGGATTACAACAGCAGATTGAGGCCGAAGGGGGCTGGAATATTGATCAACGTGTCGAGACGATTATTTCAGAGCTTAATTTACCGACTAAGTTAAATCTTAATCAACTATCGGGCGGATGGCGTCGTCGTGTAGCATTAGGTAAAGCATTAACAAGTAACCCACAATTATTGTTGCTTGATGAGCCAACCAATCATCTTGATTTAAATACAATCCAATGGTTAGAAAATCGTATTCTTAATTTTAAAGGCGCGATACTTTTTATTACGCACGACCGTGTTTTCCTTCAACGTTTAGCAACACGTATTATTGAATTGGATCGCGGTAAATTATCCAGTTGGCCCGGCACTTATCAAAATTATTTAATCAATAAAGAAAAGGCATTAGAAGACGAAACCAAGGCCAATACGCTTTTTGATAAGCGATTAAATGAAGAAGAGGTTTGGATAAGACAAGGTATCAAAGCGAGACGTACACGTAACGAAGGCAGGGTTCGTTCTTTAATGGCAATGCGTGTTGAAGTCTCAAAAAGATTAAAACCACAGTCAAAAGCACGTATCCATATTGAAGAGGCAGAACAATCCGGACGTAAAGTGATTGAGGCATACAATGTTTGTCATAGTTATAGCGAAGAACCTTTAATTAATAAATTATCTTTAAAAGTGATGCGTGGTGATCGAATTGGTTTAGTGGGTAATAACGGTGTAGGCAAAAGTACGCTTTTAAAAATTATGTTAGGTGAGATTACGCCTGACACAGGAACTGTAAAGGTTGGTACGAATCTCGAGATTGCCTATTTTGATCAATTGCGACGTAGCCTCGACCCTGAAAAAACAGTCGCTCAGATTATCGGTGATGGCAGTGACTATATAAAATTAAATGGTAAACCCAGGCATGTGATTGGCTATCTGCGCGGTTTTCTTTTTTCAGCAAAGCGAGCCATGACTAAAGTAAAGGTCTTATCGGGCGGCGAAAAAAATCGTGTCATTTTAGCGAAACTATTAACTCGACCCAGTAATCTTTTGGTATTGGATGAGCCGACTAATGATCTTGATATTGAAACATTAGAAGTCCTAGAAGATAAGTTGCTTGAGTACCAGGGGACATTAATCATTGTGACTCACGATAGAGAGTTTTTAGATAATGTTGTCAGCAGTATTCTGGTCTTTGAGGATTCAGGCATCATTCAAAACTATGCCGGGGGTTTTGGTGATTGGCATCGACGCGGGATACAGTTAGCTGAGATGGATAATCCTGATACCAAAAAACCTGTAGTAGAAAAAACGGAGAATAAGAAAAATACCAATAAAAAATTAACTTATAAATTAAAATTTGAACTTGATTCACTACCCGAAAAGATAGTGGCATTTGAAGAGGAAATTAAAAAACTTCATGAAGAGGTAAACGCTGATAACTTTTACAGTAAACCTTATACAGAACAACAACCCATATTGGACGAGTTGAGTTATAATCAGAGTGAATTAGATAAAGCGATTTCCCGTTGGGATGAGCTTGAAAATCTCGAACGAGATTTAAATCAATAAATTAATATTTAGTCTTAAGAGGTACGTATTATGAATAATGAAAACGATAAGGCAGTGATTGAAAAAACAGTCCAGTTCTACATTGATGGGGCAAAGTCTGGTAAAGGGAATGATATGAAACCGGCGTTTCATGAGGATGCGACAATCTTTGGTTATATCGGCCCGGATTTATTTGCAGGACCGATTCAAAAGCTTTTTGACTGGAATGACGAGAATGGACCGGCCACTGAAATCAAAACAGAGATTTCTGATATAGATATCATTGGGACGATTGCCACCGTTCGCCTTGAAATCGATAATTGGACAGGACATAAATTTACTGATTTTTTTACGCTACTTAAAGTTGATGGTGTATGGAAGATTATGAATAAAGTATTTCATCTTCATGCTTAATTTAGCTAAATAATAAATAATTATCTAAATGATTTAATATGAATCGTGCTTTTGTAAAAGAACTTGATGGTGACCAGGCTGAAACTGACCTGCCGGTCCGTCCGCAAAGCAAACATCCTAATTACATCACCACGAAAGGCTTAGAGAAACAAAAAGCGTATCTGCATGAGTTGATATTAGAATGCTCAGCATTAAAAACATCAAATACACTAGCTGATAAAAATAAAATCAAATTATTAAATGCCGATATTACTTACTTTAAACAACGCGTTGAATCAGCAATACCTATCAAGGTTGAAGCACAAGAGGGAGAGGATATTCGTTTTGGCGCTACCATTACTTTAGTCGATGAGAACAACACACAATATAAATTTACTATCGTTGGCCAAGATGAGGTCGATACTGAAAACGGATTGATTAGTTGGGTGTCCCCGCTTGGATCAGCATTAATTGGGAAACAGGCGGGCGATATAATTACTTGGAC
>JAAZZI010000047.1 GCA_014239225.1 Gammaproteobacteria bacterium | reverse complement strand
GGGGTCAGTAAATTAGATAAAGTTAAATTTGAAAGTTTTGAAGAAGCCCAAGCAAATAACTTTCAAAAAATGTTAATGGCAATGAGTACGGATATTCGAGTTATTCTCGTCAAATTAGCAGACCGTTTACATAATATGCGGACACTGGAGGCATTGAAATCAGGGAAACGCGTACGCATAGCAAAAGAAACGCTTGAAATATATGCGCCAATTGCATTACGACTCGGAATTAATTCTATCCGTTTAGAATTAGAAGAACTCGGTTTCGCAACGCTATACCCACTTCGTTATAGAATATTAGATGAACAAATAAATAAAGCACGAGGACACCGAAAAGAAGTTATTTCAAAAATTCGTACGGCTTTGAAACGGAGAATGCGTCAAGAAAAAATTCCTGGGCAAATTTTTGGTCGCGAGAAACATCTTCACGGAATATATAAAAAAATGCGCGATCAAAATTTATCATTTTCAGATGTATATGATGTTTATGCTTTCCGAATAATTGTTGATGATGTTGATACTTGCTATAGAACTGTGGGTACAGTACATAATTTATATAAACCGGTGCCAGGTAAATTCAAGGATTACATAGCCATACCAAAAACAAATGGTTATCAATCACTACACACTGCTTTATTTGGGCCGTACGGTGTCCCGATAGAAATCCAGATTCGAACAAAAAAAATGAATGATGTTGCTGAAGTTGGAATTGCTGCTCATTGGTTATACAAAACTGGAAATACATCAAAAAATATTAATCGAGTCAATAAAGATCAAAGTGGTGCGCAACAACGCGCAAGAGAATGGTTAAGAAATATAGTTGAAATGAATAAAACTGCTGGTAATCCTGAAGAATTTTTCGAAAACGTAAAAATAGATTTATTTCCTGACGAAGTATATATCTTCACCCCTAAAGGAAAAATTATGGAGCTTCCAAATGGTTCAACTGCGATTGATTTTGCATATGCAATACACACAGATATTGGAAATACATGCGTTGGCGCTAGAGTAAATAGAAAACTCGTGCCATTAGGTACTCAATTGACAAATGGCCAAACTGTAGAAATTATTGCCGCAAGTAGCGGAAGACCTAATCCAGCATGGTTAAGTTTTGTTGTCACAGCGAAAGCTAGATCACAAATAAGACATTTCTTAAAAAATCTTCAACAAAGCGAAGCCATAGCGTTAGGGAAACGCTTATTAAATCGTGAACTTGAGCCTTTTTCACTTACTTTTCAAGATATCAGTGAAGTGGATATGAAATATCTACTTAATGAAAACAAAAATGAAAATGAAAATGAAATATTTGAGGATATCGGATTAGGCAATAAAATGGCGCCATTAATTGCCAGACAATTAGTTGTACTAAAAAGATTAGCTTCAAAAAAGAACCAGGAAAACTCAGTTGATAATACTATTCCTCTATCAATAAAAGGTACTGAAGGAATGGTCGTAAAGTTTCCAAAATGTTGTTACCCGATACCAGGTGACCCGATACATGGGTTTGTTACTTCTGGACGCGGCATAGTAATACATCGTCAAACTTGTAAAAATTTGGCTGAATATCAAAAACAACAGGAAAAATGGATTAATGTAGAATGGGAGCCCTATAATGAGGGCGAATACCAAGTAAAGATACATTTAAATGTAAATAATCAGCGTGGAGTTCTTGCGACTGTAGCAGCTGCAATTGCGGATACTGATGCAAATATTAATAGCGTGGAAATGAAAGAGCGTGATGGCCGACATACTTCTTTACGATTTATTATTGAAGTAAAAAATAGAATTCATTTAGCAAAAGTAATTAGAAAAATAAGACTTATCAAAAGTGTTTCACAAATTGATCGAAATTAAGCAATATATAGCTAAATAAAAAAATATAAGGAGATAATTATGCAACGGGAAATAATCTTCACTGAAGATGCGCCACAAGCGATAGGAACATATTCTCAAGCAGTCAAGATAGGAAACACAATTTATCTTTCTGGCCAAATACCATTAATACCAAAAACTATGGAACTTATTGAGGGCGATATGAAAAAACAAATTACACGCGTCTTTATGAATTTAGCTGCTGTTGCCAAAGCTTCAGGAGGAACATTATCTGATATCAGTAAATTAAATATTTATCTAACAAACTTATCGGATTTTCCATTAGTAAATGAAATAATGACTGAATATTTTTCAGAACCGTATCCTGCTCGAGCAGTTGTTGGTGTCTCTAATCTGCCCAAAGGAGCAATGATTGAAATGGACGCAATCATGACAATTTAAAAAAATATCCGAAGTTTATCTTCGCTTTGATAATAAAAAAACAACCAAGTCTTTCAGACCCAATCACATCTTTGACTGGAATCGGTCCTCGGTTACAAGAAAGATTGATGCATATCGGAATTAATAGAATTCAAGATTTATTGTTTCACCTACCCTACCGTTATATTGATCGAACGCGCCTGATTTCTCTAGGGGAATTAAAAGCAGGAGAAGATGCTTATTTCCAAGGAGAAATTGAACTCACGCAAATTCGTTATGGGAAACGCAGATCACTGTTATGCCGTATTAGTGATGGTACCGGTGCAGCTATCCTGCGATTTTTTTATTTTTCAAAATCTCAGCAAAATAAACTGCAACGGGGGCAACTTATACGCTGTTATGGAAAGGTGCGAAGAGGCTCTAGTTCGCTTGAAATAGTTCATCCAGAATATCGTCTACTTGAAAGTGGTGTTGATGTTGAGTTAGAAAAACAATTAACAGCCGTATATCCAAGTACTGAAGGTTTACAGCAACCCCGAATACGTAAATTAATTGAACAAGCACTAGTAATTTTAAATAGTGATAAGAAAAACATAAACGAATTATTACCACAAGAAATATTGTTAGAACAAGACTTACCAACACTAGCTGACGCCCTAGAATATGTTCATCAAGCACCAATCACTGCTGATTTACAAAGTCTTATTGATGAAAAACATCCTACCCAAAAAAGACTTATCATTGAAGAACTTCTTGCGCATCAACTAAGCCTTCTTGAACTTCGAAATGAATTAAAAAAAGAAAAATCACCCGTTTTTAATAAAAGTCGACATCTTGTACCTGAGTTTTTAAAAAAATTGTCCTTTGAGTTAACTAATGCCCAAAAAAGCGCTTTCAAAACCATAGCAACTGATTTAAATGCAAATTCAGCAATGCTACGACTTTTACAAGGTGATGTTGGCTCAGGTAAAACTGTAATAGCAGCGCTAGCAACACTACAAACAATTGAACAAAATTATCAAGTTGCAATTATGGTGCCAACTGAACTTCTTGCTGAACAGCATTACAAAAACTTTTCTGTTTGGTTTGAATCACTAAATATCGAAACAGTTTTATTGACTGGAAAATTAAAGAAATCTATAAGAAATATAATCGAAGAAAAATTAAAAAATAAAAAATCAATTGTAGTGATTGGTACGCATGCTTTATTTCAAGAAAGTGTAATTTTTTCAAAATTAGGGCTTGTGATTATTGATGAGCAGCATCGATTTGGAGTGCATCAACGACTTGCTTTGATTGAAAAGGGGAAACAATATGACGAATATCCACACCAATTAATTATGACAGCAACACCGATACCAAGAACACTAACAATGACTGCATATGCTGATCTTGATCATTCAATTATTGATGAACTTCCACCGGGACGTATACCCGTAAATACAAGCGTGCATTCAAATCAAAGACGAAATGAAATAATAGATAGAATAAAAAATGTTTGTAATAAGGGTCGTCAGGTATATTGGGTGTGTACTCTTATTGATGAATCGGAATCTTTACAATGTGAAACTGTGGTTGCTACTTCGGAGCATCTTAAACAAAAATTAAAGAAAATTAATATAGGTTTGATACATGGCCGTATGAAAACAAATGAAAAAGAATCTATCATGAAAGATTTTAAAGAGGGAAAAATAAATTTATTGGTTGCAACAACAGTAATTGAGGTTGGGGTTGATGTTCCTAATGCTAGTCTAATGATTATCGATAATGCAGAACGACTTGGTCTCTCACAATTACATCAATTACGTGGCAGAATTGGTCGAGGTAATGAAAAAAGTCATTGTATATTAATCTATCAACCACCTCTTAGTAATTTAGCAAAAGAAAGGCTTGAAATTATGCGAACTACTAATGATGGTTTTGTTATCGCTGAAAAAGATCTTGAATTGCGGGGACCAGGTGAAGTACTTGGTACCCGTCAGTCTGGAATACCTGATTTTCGTATCGCTAATCTAAAAAGGGATTCTTACCTATTATCAAAAATTCAAATAATTGCTACGCAATTAATAGAAAATAATCCTAAGAATGTAGAATTACTAATCAAGCGCTGGCTTGGGAAAAAACATGAATATAGTAATGTATAATATAGGGAAAAATTTAATTGAGAATTAATTGGCAAAATAAACAAATAGCACGCCTTAGTATTAAAAATAAACACTTGTTTTTATTCTTATTTGAAAATGGATCATTAACTCGTTTGATTCAAGATCGATGCAAAGGAAGGTTCCATATAGATTTAATTAATGAATCTTGGGCCGAGGCAATGTCAGATGAAAAAAATTTACTGTCTTTACGTAATAATGAAATCACTTTCATCAGGGAATCATATCTAAAGTGTAATAACAAAAAATTAGTTTATGCACGTACAGTTATTCCACAACAAACTCTTAGAGAACAAAATCAAACACTAACTAAACTTGGTCAAAGACCGTTGGGTGAAATATTATTTAAAAATAATAATGTCTGTCGCAAGAGCATAAAATACGCGAATATTCCCTTATCAAATAAACTTCATAAAAAAGCTATAAATCATAGCGCTATATCTTCGGAAATATATGGCAGGCAATCAATATTCTGTATAAAAAATAAGCCTTTACTTGTTATTGAGATATTTCTTCCTTCTATTATGGAATGTAACGAGATAACATTTTGATTATAAAACACATAAATCCTTTGTCTCACTTAAGTTATAAGAAATGAATTTAAAAAAAATAAAATTAAAATATGATAAATTCAAACAGTATCTTTTACTAATAAGATTAAATAGGCCTATTGGTATTTTTTTATTGTTATGGCCTACTTTATGGGGGCTATGGATAGCTTCCGAGGGTTTTCCAAACACAAAGATTCTGGTTGTATTTCTATTTGGTGTTTTTTTAATAAGATCGGCGGGGTGTATTCTAAATGATATAATTGATAAGGACTTTGATAAATTTGTTGCTCGTACTCAAAATAGACCATTAGCATCAGATAAATTATCCTCGATAGAAGCTTTTATTGTAGCTATTAGTTTAATCTTTATTGCATTCTTACTTGTTTTAACAACAAATACTCTTACAGTACAACTTTCATTCGTCGCAGTTATTTTAGCTGGCACTTATCCATTCCTAAAACGTCATACCTATCTACCTCAATTTTTTTTGGGTTTAACATTTGGATGGTCGATCCCTATGGCGTTTGCAGCAACAACCAATTCTATCCCTAAGATTGCTTGGCTATTATTAATTGCCAATATACTCTGGGCAGTTGTATATGATACTATTTATGCAATGATTGATCGTGAAGACGATCTGAAAATCGGAATAAAATCAACTGCTATCTTATTTGACGATGCCGATATATTTATTATCGGATTAATTCAGTCGCTGGTACTTATTGCATTAATAGTAATTGGCCAGCAAGCTTCTTTGAATACAATATATTATTTTAGTCTAATAATTGGAGGGTGTTTATTTTTATATCAATTATATTTAATTAGAAATAGAGATCAAAAGAAGTGTATGCAAGCATTCTTAAATAATAATTGGTTTGGTTTAGTTATTTTTATTGGATTATTCATTAACTATTTATAAATTAAAAAATGATAAGTTTTATATCTAAAATAATTGTTCTTATATGTTTGCTTTCATCAATTGTTATCGGTGAAGAGAAAGAAACTTTAGTTAATAGCCAATGTACAAAAATTGGGAATAAATTGGGTAGTGTCAGCATTAAGAATTGTCTCGATATTGGGCTATATGCAACTGATGGAGAAAGTGTCAAAGGCGCGGCCATTTTAATAAAAGAATATCCGCCACTTGAAAAAAAGGAACCACTAGGCAAAGTATTATTAATAGGTGGAATCCATGGTGATGAATACTCATCCGTAAGCGTAACATTTAAGTGGCTAGCGACGCTAAATAAACATCACAGTGGTTTATTTCATTGGCACGTTAT
>JAAZZI010000046.1 GCA_014239225.1 Gammaproteobacteria bacterium | reverse complement strand
AAAGAAAATTTAATAAATTCATATTTGGAAATAGTAAGATTGATATTAGTGCTATCCCAAAGAAAGGTGAGAAATATAAAGAGAGTGGACCCTATAAAAAAATTAGTAGAGATGAAATTTCATCAATCGTAACAAACGATACTTATGCTTATGATTTCCCGGCTAGATATTTAATTAATCATAATACGATTAAAGAAGTTGTCTCTTATACAGCAACGTATACCGGTCAAGCAAGAAAGGGAGAGAAGATTGAGGCAGCTGGTTTTATAGAAGAGGATAGGAACGGCGTGTATCGGTTGTTAGTTGGTACTAGTCGCGAGGCTAAAGATGAATATATCCGTGTAATTGATTAACTTCAAATAATCAGTAATAGCCACTATGATGATTTAAGTTTATCGAAGTAGATGTTCATTTCATTAATCACTTTTTTTGCTAATAGTAGTGTTGATAGTAATGTTGGTAAAATCATTAAAGCAAACATAGTATCAATAATGTTAATGATTGTTGACTGAGTCCATATAGTGCTCAACGGTATAATTACCAAGTAAATATAAATGTATTTATCTCCAATCTTTTTGCCAAACAAATAACGCGCGCATTTAAGACTATAATAGGAATAGGTAATCATTGTTGAAATTGCAAATAATGAAAAAACTAAATAGACGATAATGTTGCCAATATTAGGGAGCGCCTGATTAAAAGACATGGCAGTCATTAAAATACCGCTTTCGGAAGTGTAGATGCCCGATGTTAATATCACTAGGGCAGTACATGTACATACAATATGAGTATCAATAAATGGCCCAAGCATTGCCACTAAACCTTCCCGCACTGGCTCTTTAGTTTTCGCAGCACCATGAGCCATTGCTTCAGTACCGACTCCAGCTTCATTTGAAAAAATAGCACGTTTAATTCCGGTAACGAGAATTTCTTTAAAAACTAAACCGGTTGCCCCTCCACTGATAGCGTTCATTCCAAATGCTGAATTGACAATATCAACTAAGACTTTTGGAACTTCATCAAAATTAATAGTGATTACGATAAAACTACTAAGCACATAGGTGAGAAACATAAAAGGAACAATTCTAGCTGCAACAGAACCGACTCGTTTCACATCCCCCAGTATTACAATACCAATAATTAGTAGGCAAACGATGCCCGTATATATTGGCAGAATTGAAAATTCACTATGAATAAATGTTGCAAGTTGGTTAATTTGAAACATAGGGATACAACCTACTAATCCACCCAGGGCGAACAGTATTGCAAGTGGTTTGAAATGAGTCCCTAGACCGCATTCTATAAAATACATCGGACCACCTTGCTCAATACCTTCTTCATCCCGTTTTCGATACAAACAAGAAAGTGTGCACGTAAAAAATTTAATCATCATGCCAAAAAGACCGGCAACCCACATCCAGAATACTGCTCCAGAGCCACCCATATTAATCGCAATAGCGACCCCGGCAATATTCCCCATCCCAATTGTTCCTGAAAGCGCAACTGTCAAAGCTTGAAAATGAGATACTTGACCTGGAGAACCTTTGTCATCATATTTCCCAAAAAGAATAGAGAAAGCATGAAAAAAACCAGTTAATGGTCTTAAGCCGGATATATAGGAAAAATATATTCCAGTGGTAATAATGAAGATTACAAGCGGTAATCCCCAGAACAAGTCAACCGCAAGCGACCAGAATTGTTCAAATTGATTCATAAGTAATTATGAGCAGTCATTATTATTTTTGTTTAGTTGAAATGAACAGTATCATAAAATACTCTTATAAACATGAAAGCTTTAATCTTAGAAAATCCTATGCAACGCATCACACTTACTATGATTTTGCTGAGTGCGTTTACAACCCCACTAATGTTATCTGCTGTTAACGTTGCGCTTCCTTCTATTGCTAATGATTTATCAATGAATGCAGTGTTATTGAGTTGGATACCAATGGCTTATCTTATGGCAAGCGCTATGTTCGTATTAATTTTTGGACGCATCGCCGATATGATTGGAAGAAAAAAAATATTTTTAATCGGAACAATCAGCGTCATAGTAACATCATTAATAGCCGCATCAGCAGATAGCGGAATTGCATTAATAGCGACTCGTTTTCTGCAAGGTGTTAGTGCCGCTATGTTATATGCGACTCAGGTGGCAATTATTTCATCCGTTTTCCCTCCAGCTAAGCGAGGTTATGCAATTGGATTAACAGTTTCTGCAATATATTTTGGTTTAACCACAGGACCACTGATAGGTGGATATATAGTTGATTTGTATGGTTGGCGTGCGAGCTTTGTGGTTCATATACCGCTTGCGATAATAGCTTTGACGATAGGCGTCTTATATGTAAAAGATGAATGGTCTTCTGACGAACGGGGGAGCTTTGATTTATTTGGCGCAATTCTTTACATGCTATCAATATTAATTATTTGTCTTGGAGTTTCTTACTTACCATCATCGCTAAGTTTTATTCTTATTTTGTTTTCATTTTTTGGATTTATATTTTTCTTTTTGTTTGAGCACAAACACAAACATCCTATCTTTGATACTACATTGTTTTTTACTAATCGTGTTTTTACGTTTTCTTGCTTGGCATCTTTAATAATTTATACCGCAACTTTTGCCAATGTTGTTCAGGTGAGTCTTTATTTACAATATTTGAAAGAATTATCTGCTACATCAGCTGGCCTGATAATGATGTGCCAACCAATGACAATGGCTATTTTTTCACCTATAGCCGGTAGATTATCAGATAAATTTGAACCTAAGTACTTGTCTACAATTGGAATGGGGATTACATGTTGTGGTTTAATTATGTTGTCTAATTTAAAAATCGAATCAGGGCTAAATTATCTGCTTCTTTCTCTCTTCATAACGGGACTCGGATTTGGTTTATTTTCACCACCGAATGTAAATGCAATTATGGGGTCGGTTGAAAAGAAATTCTATGGGAGTGCGACTGGTGCAATGGCAACCATGCGTATCATTGGTCAGATGAGTAGCATGGTGTTAGTAACATTAATTTTTGCATTAATTATTGGTTCTGTTGAAATTAATCAAGAAAACTATGTAGCTTTAGAAAATGCAATTCGCATAATCTTTACTATTGCAGCAATGCTATGTATTCCCGGTTTATATTTCTCTATGGCAAGAGGTAATTTTATCAAAACCTAATAAAAAAGGATGCATAGCATCCTTTTTTATTAGAGGTTTTTTATTCCTATTAAAAAAGGCCAACGATTTTACCGTCACTATCAACATCAATTTTTTCAGCAGCGGGTACTTTAGGCAATCCTGGCATTGTCATCATGTTCCCTGCAATCACAACAATGAATCCCGCGCCACTTGCAAGTCTCGCCTCAGTGATTGCCACAGTATGTCCGCTTGGCGCTCCTCGAACAGAGGGATCAGCTGAAAAAGACATTTGAGTCTTCGCAATACAAACTGGATAACTTCCATAATCGTCATTTAATTTATCTATTTGTGCACGTACATTTGGCGGCGCTGTAATCCCGCTTGCACCATAGATTTTTGTAGCAATAGCCTCAATTTTTTCCCATAGAGAATCATTGTCTTCGTATACGTATTTATGTTTGCCAGAGTGACTGTCAACAATTTCTACTACTGTTTTTGCTAAATCTTCAGCTCCCGCTCCTCCATCTGCCCAGTGTTTTGATACTACAACCTTAGCGCCCATGGATTCAGCTTTTGATTTAAGTAATTCAACTTCGGCATCAGTATCATTTACAAAATGATTAATACAAATGATACATGGAAGTCCAAAGTTATTTTGCATATTATTAAAATGTCTTTCGAGATTAACCATACCCTTTTCAAGAGCTTTGAGATTTTCACTATTCAGTTGATCCTTATCTACACCGCCATGATATTTGAGTGCGCGAATAGTAGCGACAAGAACAACAGCATTTGGTTCAAGACCAGCTTTTCTGCATTTAATATCAAAAAACTTTTCTGCACCCAAATCAGCGCCAAAACCTGCTTCAGTAATAACATAGTCAGCTAGTTTTAATGCCGCTTGCGTTGCTGAAACACTATTACAACCATGCGCTATATTTGCAAAAGGACCGCCGTGCACAATTGCTAAGTTGTTTTCCAATGTTTGAACAAAATTTGGTTTAATAGCATCCTTTAAAAGCGCAGCCATCGCACCATTTGCATTTAGTTCACGTGCATGAACTGGTTTTCGGTCGCCTCTCGTGTAACCAACAACAATATTACCTAGACGTTCTTTTAAATTATCAAGTGAGGTTGCAAGGCAGAAAATAGCCATTACTTCTGATGCCACAGTTATATCAAAACCATCTTCTCTTGGAAAACCATTTGCCACTCCACCCAAGGAATTAATTATTTTACGTAAGGCACGATCATTCATATCAAGTACACGCTTCCATGCAATCAAACGGGGATCGAGATTTAAGGTATTACCATGATTAATATGATTATCAAGCATAGCGGAAAGGAGATTATGTGCTGATGTTATCGCATGGAAATCACCAGTGAAATGTAGATTGATATCTTCCATAGGGACAACTTGTGCGTAACCCCCTCCCGCAGCACCACCTTTAACACCAAAGCACGGTCCAAGCGAGGGCTCACGTAAACAAATCATTGTTTTTTTGCCAATGCGATTCATTGCATCACCAAGACCAACTGTTGTAGTTGTCTTGCCTTCGCCTGCGGGCGTAGGACTGATTGCTGTCGTTAGAATTAATTTGCCATTAGGTTTACTTTTTAAACTATCGATGTAATCCAGGGATAATTTAGCCTTGTAGTGACCGTATGGCTCAAGGTGCTCGCTCTCAATTCCATATTGTTCATTAGCTAAGTCAACAATACGTTTCATTTTCGCTTTTTGAGCAATTTCAATATCAGACATTCCGCCTCTCCTAAAAATATCAGAAAATACAAAAAGTTATCTTATTAATAAAATACAAAAATATCCTATTCACCAATTAATTTTTATTTTAAGTAGTGAGGTTTTAGCGTTATTTTAACGTTTTGCCATCAGATTCACTAATAACTTTCGACTAAATGAAAGAAAAAATTAATATTTCTAATATAGTTATTAGGCAGCAAGAACCTCTTCTGTGATGGTATCCTCTATGCAATTCTGATAGTATTGCTATCCCTGAATATGAAACTATTTAGGATACTTTTTACCCAAAAAGTCGGCTCTTCTGGGCCGAGCAGGTCATCACCCCCTAA
Organism: Gammaproteobacteria bacterium; assembly: GCA_014239225.1. GTDB lineage: Bacteria > Pseudomonadota > Gammaproteobacteria > Eutrophobiales > Eutrophobiaceae > UBA11869. The sequence continues at coordinate 1,022 of JAAZZI010000046.1, read as the reverse complement.
AATTTCTCTTTTTAATGGTATGGTTCCATGACGCGATATATATTTATTACTGGAGGGGTAGTTTCCTCGCTTGGGAAAGGTATTACATCGGCGTCTCTTGGGGCGATTCTTGAAGCTCGAGGATTAGATGTAACACTCTTAAAGCTCGACCCTTATATTAATGTTGACCCGGGAACAATGAGCCCATTTCAGCATGGCGAGGTTTATGTCACAGAAGATGGCACTGAAACCGATCTCGATCTTGGCCATTACGAACGTTTTGTTCGAACAAAGATGCGCAAAAAGAATAATTTTACGACCGGGCTTATCTATCAAAATGTTATTCAAAAGGAAAGGCGCGGGGATTATCTGGGTGCTACAGTACAGGTAATTCCACATATTACCGATGAAATAAAGCACTATATTAAGAAAGGCGCTAGTAATTCAGATATTGCGATGGTTGAAATTGGCGGCACGGTAGGCGATATTGAATCACAACCTTTTCTCGAAGCGATCAGACAATTACGAATTGAATTGGGTCCTGAGAGCACGTTATTTATACACCTAACTTTGGTTCCCTATATTTCTGCTGTTGGTGAAATTAAAACAAAACCAACTCAACATTCAGTTAAAGAACTACGGTCTATCGGCATACAACCTGATTGTCTTATTTGCCGTACTGATCAAATCATTCCGGAAAATGTAAAAAAGAAAATAGCATTATTTACTAATGTTGAAGAGTCTGCGATTATTTCAGCAATTGATGTAGATAGTATTTATAAAATTCCAAAAGTTTTACATGAACAAAATCTTGATGAGATTGTTATTAAAAAATTTAATTTAGATTTACCGCAAGCCAATTTAACTGAATGGCATAATGTTGTTGATGCAATTGATAACTCTGACAATGAAGTCAATATAGCTATGGTTGGCAAATATATTGGATTAGCTGATTCTTATAAATCGCTTTCTGAAGCCCTAATACATGCGGGAATAAAAACTCGAACAAAAATAAACATTGTATATGTTGATTCAGAAGAGAT
>JAAZZI010000045.1 GCA_014239225.1 Gammaproteobacteria bacterium | reverse complement strand
AACTCCCAAAACTATTAGAAAAAATCTAGAACAAGTGTTAATAGAATTGCCTTGATTGAGTAGTTATATGCAATTTCTAATTTTGATCCACTTATTTTTTTTAATTTCTAACTGAGAGGCCGCTGCAAAATATTCTTCACATAATTTCATACTTGGGTTTTCTGATCTGGACAATATCCATGCGTAGTTTAGGGTGGGGCCAACGATAAGCGCCATCGTATAATCTTCATCTAACTTTGCTATATGGTAACCACCATAGAATGGCCAGAAGAAAGAAACTTTTAGGCTTCCAATATTTTTTTCATTAATAAAGTAAGCCTTACCAATAGCTTCTTTCCATTTCCCGTTACCATTATTTTTGCCGCGATTTACAACCTTTATGCCGCCATCATCTCGAAGGGTGTAATTGGCATAAACTTCAATTAAATCCTTCTCAAAGCTATGATCAAGTCGCGCTATTTCATACCATGTTCCAAGATATTTATGAATATCAAAATCTGAGATTGGTCGTACACCTGTAGGTGTTGTGTTACAGCCAAATAAATTCATAAGACAGAATGAAATGAATAAATATTTTTTAAAATGTACTATCATATTTTTTTTTACCTCTTTATTCTTTTAGTTACTGTCTTTATAATATTGTAGGTATAAGAACATAAAATTATATTTTTTTAAACTTAATTTATTTTTTTTCAGGAAGAGGTTAGTTAAATGCGTAGTTCAATCTTATGTCTAGTTTCTATATTTTTTTTCATACAAGGCTGCTCTCGTGATGAGGATGTTGGGGAAGTTGGTACTACTGAATCAGTTGAAATTAGTATTAACGCTGACCACGCTACTGATGAAATTGAGTTTAGATTAAGACGTTCTATTGCAGGCACAGAAGATTTGATTTTTCTATATGCGGAAAATGATTGGAGTACTGAGGAGCTTGAGCGCCAACTATTAGAGAAAATAGATAAACTGATGCTCCTTTATTTGGAAAATGAATGGGATATGCAAGAGCTTGAAAAGAAGCTCGCAGATCTTGATAGACAACTTGAAGCCTTATAATCTTAATGGAAGACCACAATCATGATGTTATTTAGAATATTTTTTACGCTGACTATATTTTCTTTTGCGACGCTAGTTTTTGCAATCGATGAGTATGATGCAATTGAGTTTCGAGAACTTAATTTATCCCTTATTGCCGCAGCAAAAGATGGCGATATCGATAGTGTAAGACAACGCCTCGAAGAGGGCGCATCGGTAAAAGCACGAAATAGATTTGGCAATACAGCATTGATTTCTGCAACCAGAGCAGGCAATTTGGATATTGTAAAATTACTAGTTGAGAAGGGCTCCAGTGTTGATATGGTTAACACTAATGCTGAGACTGCCTTAATGAATGCTGCCTCAGGCGGACATGAAGATATTGTCGATTATCTCATTAATAATAACGCTAATATTAGTAAACTTAGTGTGAAAAATACTTCAGCACTAATGGAGGCTGTATTTGCCGGACACCCATCAATTGTAAAAACTCTTCTTAAGTTTTACGCTGATGTCAGTGTCGAAGATCATTTGGGCAAGACAACACTGAATTATGCTGCAGCAAAAGGTAATGTTGAGATTATTCAGATGTTAGTTGAGCATGGTGCGGATATAAATCGTCAGTCCGAAAATAATTTAACTTCGTTGATGTGGGCAGCGGGTTATGGGAAAACTGAAGCCGTTGAAATTCTTTTAAAATTAGGCGCAGATACCACATTAAAAGACAATCGAGGCATGACAGCGTTGATGATCGCAAAAGAAAACTTCTTCTACGGAATTGTTAAATTGTTACAGCCTTAATTATTTAATTAACCAGAGTTTTGTTACCTAAGGTGTAAAACCTGCCAGGTAATCTGCTAATGCATCAATCTGTTCTTCACTAAATGTAGCAAATAATGAACTTTTTGCAGCTGAATTGGTGCGAACCTTATTTTTAAAATCAAGCATTGTTTTTTTCAGGTATTCATAATTTTGTCCAGATAGTCTGGGGTTACGGCTTTCACCTTCAAAACCACCACGATGGCACTGGACACATTGGCCCGCATCAATAGCCATTTTTGCGATGCCTGTTTTTCCTGCATCGGATTTATGCTTAGTTTCTGGCCAAGCTTGTTCAGAAAAATGACCCGCGAGTAGTTTCATTTCATCCTTATCTAAATCCTGAACCATCGCAGCCATAATTTCATTTTTACGTAGACCCGATTTTAGGTCTTTCAATTGAACGTAAGCGTAATAAAAATTCTGTCCGGCAAGAATCGGATATACTGGCATTATTGTTGCGCCTTGCTCACCATGACATGAGACACATATTTGAATCTTACCTTTGATTTTTTCATTCATTGCTTCAGACTCAGCTTCCTGCGCAGACAGTGTCGTGAAAAAAAACAAAGCGAATAATGTCGTGATGATATTTTTCTGGAACATAATGAATTCCTTATTCTTATATTGAGACTAGTTTAAAACTAGTATCGTTCAATTATTAATGATAATTAAAAAAACGGCCACCCTAAGGTGGCCGTCTATTAATGCACGCTGAAAAAAATTATTTCAGTTTGTAGGCAATAATTTCATTACCACGTTTTGAATTAATTTGTGCATTACCACCAGAACCAACAACGATGTATTGTGAACCACCAACATTATAAGATGAAGGAGGTGCATTAACACCCGCATTGGTTTGGTCTTGCCACATTAATTCGCCGCTAGTTGAGTTATAAGCTTTGAAAAGCCCATTAGCTTCACCAGTGAAAACTAAACCGCCGCCGGTGGCTAGAATACCGCCAATCATTGGCTGCTGAGTTTTAACCTTCCACTGGATATCCCCAGTGTTATAGTTAACCGCAGTGACATTACCGAATTGTTCTTCAGATGGGATGACCTTGAAAGCCCCGCCTAACCATAGTTTACCACCAGGGTAAGGAGATGCTTCAACATGATAAGTCATTGGCTGATGAAGGTTGATGGCATAAACCATGCTTTGACTCGCGTCAACTGCCATTGGTGACCATTCAACACCACCATTCGCACCAGGTAACATACGTTCACCAGCTTTGGTTGGAAGAACCCAACGATTTTCTTGTGAAACCATTGCTTCTGAATGACGAATCAAGCTGCAGTCAGATGCACGATGCACATAAACATAACCTGTCTTTCCACCATGTAGAACACCTTTGACAGTCTGACCATCATTGTCTACAACAGGAGTTAAAATTGGAGGACTTACCGCGTCCAAATCCCAGACATCATGTGCGATGTATTGGAAATGGCAACGCTTTTCACCTGAATCAATATCAATTGCTACAAGTGAGTTTGTGTAAAGGTTATCTCCAGGACGGATTGCGCCATAAAGGTCAGGCGAAGGGTTACCGACTACGAAATAAACCATTCCGTTATCACGGTCGATAGCCATGTTTTGCCATACACCACCACCAAGAGTTTTGTATGGATCACCTAATTTCTTAAGCGCAGCTTTTTCTGCAGCGATGTCACGATGCATGTGTAAACCGGTTGCATCTCTTTCTTCCCAAGTACCCACAGAATTTTCTGGGATGCTATGGAAGTGCCATAGTAATTTACCCGTCGTCGCATCATATGCTTTTACGAAACCGCGAATACCGTATTCACCACCATTGGTACCGATAAGAACTTTTCCATCAGCAATTGTTGGTGCCATGGTTTCACTGTAACCGAGTTCTGGGTCAGCAATTTGGGTTTCCCAAACTTTTTTACCAGTGCTGGCGTTAAGGGCGACTAACTTCGCGTCCAAGGTTCCCATATAGAGCATGCCTTCATAAGCGGCTACTCCACGGTTATTTGGGCCGCAGCAATAGGTAGTAATTGGACCCATCGCATGTTTGTAGTGCCATTTTTGTTTACCAGTAGCAGCATCGAGCGCATAGACATGGTTAAAAGAGGAAGTTACATACATCGTACCATTGACAACGATTGGAGATGTTTCCAATGAATCAACGACTTCCATTTTAAATGACCATGCACGTTTCAAACCATCGACGTTACCGCGATTAATTTGTGACGCAGGATAAAAACGGGTTTGGTCATAGTTACCATTGGTGTGGAGAAAGTTGTTTGCATCACCTGCGGCGTTATCAAGCATGTCTTGTGTGACAGAGCTCATGTTGCCGTAGAGTGTTTCAGCTGCAAATGCCTGACCCATCCCTAAAGTAAGTACGACTGCACCCAGTACTGATGTGAGTTTTTTTATATTATTCATATAGATTAACCTCATCCAGTTAGGATTTATTATTTTATAATTAATTATAATTTAACTTACGAGGATTTATCGTTCTCTCCTCTCTTGTGTAAGCGGGGTTGCCCCATGTACACGTATGTCAGCATATCAAGAAATATGAATTTTTCCCACAGCTTTAATGATTGTCATAGACGATTAATACTGCATTGCAACAATTAACTGTAATATGCAAGAATTAAGCTAAAATAGGCTTATAAACTTAGATAATTAAGTCTGCGAAGACGCAATGGCAGCAACGGTTAGCGCCCAAATTTTATTTTCTATATCTTGTGTGAGGTCAATAATATTAATGATGTGCTGTACAGATTCTGTCTGCCTTGTTTTATTTTTAAGTTCATTCTGTGCATCCAGCAGAATTGTTAAAGCGGCTAGTTGCTCTGCCGGGTTATTAATTTTTCGTGTCAGTTGTTTTGCCTGACCTATTGCGGAATTTGATTTCTCTTCATTACCAATTAGTCCTGAGGCGACACCATAATAAGAATAAGCCGCAACTTTTGGAAGATTAGTCGCCATGGTATTTAGTCCTTCTTCAATACCATTAAGTACGCTACTGGCCGCTGTTTCATTTTTAAGTTTTGCATGTAGCCATGCTGTTGATGAAATAAGTAATAGTTGTGCTTCAGGTTGAGATACAAATCTAACCATCGCCGTTAGTGAGTCAGTAATTAATTTTGCTTGTCTTAAATTACCCGATTCAATTTGGTTATAAGCAATACCAAAAAGAATAACTGCACGGTCAAAATGATCGTGTATATGAATTGTTTCTTTACTTGCTTCTTCACCCAGTGTTTTTGATTTGTCTTTATTTCCATTTTTTGCATAGACCAGTGACATATCACTTAGAATACTTGCCCTAGCAAATGCGGTGCTGACTTTTGAAACATCACCGATATCCATAACCATTTTTATTGCTCTATCATTCGAGCCAATGATTGACCATGTTGTTGCAATGATGGCCTGATTAATTTTTCTTTTATCAGTATCGTTTATCCTATTGGCTAATTTTTCTGCTTCACTAACCAGACATTCTGGCGAGGGTTTATCACTACATATTTCTAAAAGTTGTTTACTGTATACATGTGATGAGAAAAGTATTAATGTTGTGATTATTGTTAAAAGTTTTAAGACAAATTGTTTTTTCATAATTATCCTACCTTTATTTTTTTTCTAGAATTGATTTAATTTCATTAAGAACGAGTTCGGGTTGTTCAAGATGTATGTGATGACCGCTACCATCTGCAATCAACAATTTACCTTTTGACGTTGATTTAGAAAGTTGAGTTTGTAACGTTAACCATATTTCTTCCATATTTTTAAACATAGGGTTATCCCAAACTTGTTTACCGTGCGTGATTACAGTGATGGGTATGTTCGGCATTTTAGCCGCAGTAGATATTTCCTGAGTACTGACATGCATGTTACGTAGTTCATTGAACATACTTGATAAGGCTTTATCAGATCTGACTAGTTTATAGGCAATGTCTTTATAGTCTTCTGGCATCCCCTGTGTGACTTGATCTTTACTGCCAAGTAGAAATCGTGTGGTATTCATTATCGGAATTTCAATACCTGCATCCTCAAATCTTTTGTACTGTTCTGTGTGTATTGAATCGATGAGCACCAATCCAATCACATCTTTGGGGTTTGTGCGTGCGAAAAGTTGCATGTTTAAACCGCCAAATGAATGCCCAACTAGGATATAAGGAGGTTCTTTTTTTGCCATTTTTAATATTTCAGTTAACTCATTAACAATTCGTTTACTTGTTCTCGGTTTTATTCCCATTTCACTCCAACCATAACCAGATCGGTCATAACTACATGCTTGTGTGAATTCTCCAACGCGAGATTGCACATTAATCCAGTCCATGTGCGATCCTCCAACTCCACTATCAAGAACTATCTATACTCGCTCAACCCCTGTATAAATCAACGTATTAAGAACTGGATTCTTACGTTGCCACTTATAATTAAATACTTACCAATTCTTCTTCTCTTAATATTGCCTTTACTTCTGAAGGCTGAGACGAATGTCGAACTTGGAGTCCCCCCTGGCAAATATGTCAGTCTAAAAACTAATAAA
>JAAZZI010000044.1 GCA_014239225.1 Gammaproteobacteria bacterium | reverse complement strand
GTTCAAGTAATCCAATATTGTTTGCAGATTTAATCGAATATAATAAAAAACAACCACTATCTTCTTGTACCTTGTTCATAATTTCTAGAACATTGATAATTTTTTCAGTGTCATAGACATAAGCAGGTGTTTTCAAGTTAAATTGATGGAAAATTGAATCTTTCATGTTATTGTTATTCTAACGCATTACAAATCAAGAAGAGGCTACCTAATGAAAAATAAAACTAGTTACGTTTTTACTCCCTTATTTTTGTTAATAAGTCTAAATACCTATGCTGAATACAAAACTACTGATTTTAGTAAAGAAGAATACCAAATGGTAGTAAATGCGTCAGGAGATTATAGAGACTGTTTGAACGAATCTGCTATGAATAAAATTGAACAACAAAATGACGCAAGAGTAATCGCTGACCATGCAATGAAAGAATGTGCAACGGTTCTTGAAGAACTTTATGACTATTTAGTCTCGGCTAATTATGCTCCTGAGGCTGTAAGACGACTCGTTGGTCGATCAAGTAATAAGGCTTCTAATAAATTATTATCTAATCTAATGCGGTTCATGGCTATGAAAAAGCAATGATTTTAGATAGTCCGTTCTTAATACAGCTTCGGGAGAAATTGTATTAAGAAAATTTACAAAATAAATGGCTGTAATTGCTTTAATGCCTGCTGATAAACCTGTCGCTTGAATGAAATAACCTCCTCAACGGGTCTCCAGAAATCTACCCATTTCCATGAATCAAACTCGGGCTCGCTTGTGTATGACAGATCGAGATAAGTTTCATCGGCTGTTAATTTCAATAAATACCAAATCTGTTTCTGGCCAACACACAAAGGCCTTCTATTTTGACGAATATACCGTTTTGGTAGCCGATATCGTAACCAATCATCAGTAGAGTTTATTAATTCAACATGCTCTGGTTCAAGGCCAATTTCCTCTTTAAGTTCACGATACATAGCTATTTTTGGTAATTCATCCTTTTTAATGCCTCCTTGAGGAAATTGCCAGGCATCCATACCTATACGTCGAGCCCAAAAAACTTGTCCTTGATCATTGGTTAATATAATACCTACGTTTGCCCGAAAACCTTCAGAATCAATCATATTACTAATACCAAATTAACTAGCTTGTTGCTTTGGCAATCCTACATCACAAATAATCTAAATGAAAACATTTGCCTTCTTTAAAATAATTCATAGACTAGCTAATTTTATTTATAGTGCAATAAACTAATAATATGAGACTTGCTATATTTGACATTGATAACACCCTGATTGCTGGTGATAGCGATCTTTTGTGGGGGGAATTCCTGTGCGAAAGAAATTATATTGAATCAGAAACGTACAAAGCTGCGCATAAGAAATATTATCAAGATTATCTAAAGGGTAATCTTGATATTAATGATTTTTTAAGCTTTCAACTAAAAGTTCTTGGAGACAATGATCTTAATATATTAAAAGGATGGAGAAAAAATTTCATTGAAGAGAAAATTAAACCCATAATACTACCAAAAGCATACACACTTGTAGATAATCACCGGAAGCAAGGTCATGACTTATTGATTATTACTGCAACAAACCGTTTCATAGTTGAGCCTATTGCAAGTGAGTTTAGGATAGAAAATATAATTGCTTGCGAACCAGAAATATATAATGAACAATTTACTGGTAAATTTATTGGTACGCCCTCCTATGCTGAAGGAAAAGTTAAGCGATTTAATGATTGGCTAGAAAATAGCGGACATAGACTTGAAGAGAGTTGGTTCTATAGCGACTCGCATAATGATATTCCGCTTTTAAAAAAAGTTAATCATCCAACTGCTGTTGATCCGGATGAATTTTTAAAAAATGAGGCGGAGAAAATGAATTGGCCTATTATTAGCTTAAGATAAAAAAATATTAATCGAGAATACTGGATAACGCTGCCTTTTCTTCTTCCAGCTCTCTTTGTGTTGCATCGATTTTTAACTTACCAAACTCATCAATATCTAGTCCCTGAACTATTTGATAATCGCTATTCTTACAAGTAACTGGAAATGAAAAGACTAATCCTTTCGGTATTCCGTAACTCCCGTCGCTCGGCACACCCATGCTAACCCAATCATCCTCAGCTGTACCCATTACCCAGTCACGCATATGCTCTATAGCGCTATTCGCCGCTGATGCAGCGCTAGATGCTCCACGGGCATCAATTATTTCAGCACCCCGTTTTGCAACACGAGGGATATATTCTTTCTTATACCAATCAAAATCTATTAAACTTTTTGCTGATTTACCTGCAATGATGGTATTTGTTATATCCGGATACTGTGTTATTGAATGATTGCCCCATATGGTCATTTTCTTAATGTCGTTGACTGATGAATTTGTTTTTGAGGCGAGCTGAGCTATCGCACGATTATGATCAAGTCGAGTCATTGCTGTAAAATTTCGCGAGTTTAAATCGGGCGCACTAACCATTGCTGTATAGGCATTAGTGTTTGCTGGATTTCCAACAACCAAAACTTTTACATCGCGACTGGCATTTTCATTTAAACCAATTCCTTGTAACTTAAAAATACCGCCATTGGCTTCCAATAAATCACTGTGTTCCATACCAGGACCTCGCGGTCTTGCGCCAACTAATAATGCGTAATCAACTTCTTTAAATGCAGTGCTAATATCGTCCGTTAAAACAAAATCTGTAACTAAAGGAAAAGCACAATCATCAATTTCCATGACAACACCCTCTAGTGCCTTCATTGCAGGAGTTATCTCAAGTAGCTGCAAAATAATGGGTTGATCTGCTCCCAGCATTTGACCAGAAGCTATACGAAACAATAAGGAATAACTAATCTGGCCGGCAGCACCTGTAACAGCAATACGAACAGGTGTTTTCATGTTTTTTATATCTCCATAATAGTAATTTGGTTTTAATTAACCTCTTTTCTCGATAGGAATATAATCTCGAGTCTTTTCACCCGTATAAAGTTGTCTTGGGCGACCTATTTTGAAATCTGGGTCTTCCATCATCTCCAGCCATTGCGCAACCCAGCCTACTGATCTTGCTAATGCAAACATAACGGTATACATCGACATTGGAATTCCTAATGCCTTAAGAATAATTCCAGAATAGAAATCAACATTAGGATAAAGTTTACGCTCAATAAAGTAATCATCTTCGAGTGCTATTTCCTCAAGTTTCATAGCAATGTCAAACAAAGGCTGATCAACAGTATCAATCTCATTGAGTAGATCGTGGCAAACTTGTCTAATGATTGTCGCTCTCGGGTCATGATTCTTATATACACGATGACCAAATCCCATCAATCTAAAAGGATCTTTTTTATCCTTAGCGCGCTCGATAAATTTAGGAATATTATCCTGCGTTTCTATTTCACCTAACATCTTGAGTACCGCCTCGTTTGCCCCTCCATGAGCACGACCCCAAAGCGTAACAATACCGGCAGCAATACAAGCAAAAGGATTTGCTTCAGCACTCCCGGAAAGTCTAACAGTTGATGTTGATGCATTTTGTTCATGATCAGCATGCAAAATAAGCATCAAATTCAGCGCCTTTACTGCTATAGGGTTTTGCTCATACTCACGCATGGGCACCGAAAACATCATGTTCAGGAAGTTCTCAACATATCCTAAATCATCTCGTGAATAGATAAATGGATGTCCAACAGAATGTTTATAGCAATGCGCTGCCAATATTGGCATTTTTGCAATAACTCGAATTGCTGTTAACTCACGATCAACAGGATCATTTATATCCATAGCCTCATGATAATAAGAAGATAATGCCCCCGTTACCCCAATCAATATAGACATAGGATGCGCATCATGAAGATAACCAGTATAAAAACGCTCAAGATGCTCGTGGACCATATTACGTTCATTAAGATTTGAACGAAATTTATCAAATTCAACTGTTGTTGGGAGTTCGCCGTATAGCAAGAGATAGCATACCTCCAGATAGGAACTATGTTTTGCTAATTGGTCAATTGGATAGCCGCGATGAAGCAATATACCTTTTTCTCCATCTAGATACGTAATATTGCTTTTACATGAGGCTGTAGTCACGAATCCTGGGTCGAAAGCAAACATACCGAGTTCTTTGTATAGTGTCTTTGTATCAATGACTGGCGCACCATAAACACCGTTCAAAATTGGGCATTCAACCTTTTTACCGGTCCGGTTATCGGTAATAGTGACTGTCTCAGCCATTTGATTCTCTCCCTAGTTTTTGAATTATATTTTTTAAAAAACTTACTAATTGTTACAAATTAAAGAATACAAGAATACAGAATTATAAGGTGTCGCAGCAAGAAAGATTAGCTAGATCGTATATATTTTTTTCGATCTCACTAAAATTTTTTATAGATAAATGTCGACAATACTATTTGATGTCTGCTATTATTTGAACTCATTGCTGCATCGCAGCATTAAAATAAGGGTTATTATTAGATTTAAAGAAAAAGATGAATAATAAACGAATTATTAAAAAATATCCTAATCGCCGTCTTTACGACACTGAAGATAGTATATACATTACCTTGGAAAATATTAGAGAGTTAGTGATTAAAAATAAAGAATTTATTGTCAAAGATGTAAAAACTGATGAAGATCTCACTAAAAACACTCTCCTTCAAATTATCATAGAACGAGAAGGTAATAGTGGGCCTCTTTTTTCTGCGGAAACACTAGCTCATATTGTACGCTTTTATGAGGATTCAATTAAATCTATTGCGGGTGATTACTTGCAAGAAAGTATTAGTCAATTTGCTTTAAAAGAAAATAACACCCAACACCATATAGAAACTAATAGCATTGAAAATCTAATTAATGACAATTAAATTGAAAAAGAAAATAATAACGACTACACCTAGAAAAAGCATCCATAAGAATATCGAATCTAAATAAATTATTAAACTTAAATTAATCTTTTTTATTTAATTATTTCTTATTGATTTTTTGTTAAATCAGTTAATCCTTCATCAATATTTTGTGTTTCTTTAGCAGAATCATTTCTTTGTGATTCAATTCGCGCGAGGTAATCTTCACTTACATCCCCTGTAATATATTCCCCAGTAAAACAAGACGTATCGAATTTAGCGATAGAATCATTCCCTTTTTGAGCAGAAGCAATAAGATCTTCAATATCCTGATAAACTAACCAATCAGCGCCGATTGTTTCGGCAACTTCATCAGCACTGCGATTGTAAGCAATCAACTCATTTACAGAGGGCATATCTATTCCATAAACATTTGGATGTCTCACTGGTGGTGCAGCTGATGCAATATAGACACGTTTTGCGCCAGCTTCTTTTGCCATTTGAACAATTTCCCTTGATGTCGTGCCTCTAACAATTGAATCATCAACAAGCAAGACATTTTTATCTTTAAACTCTAAGTTAATAGCATTTAATTTCTGGCGAACCGATCTCTTACGAATACTCTGTCCTGGCATAATAAATGTACGAGGAATATATCTATTTTTCACAAATCCTTCTCTATACTTAATTCCAAGATCATGTGCTAATGATAATGCTGCTGTACGACTTGAGTCTGGAATTGGGATCACAACATCTATATCATGTGTTGGATATAGTTCTAGAATTTTTTGTGCAAGTGTTTCGCCCATTCTCAATCTAGCTTTATAGACAGAAATACCATCAATTATTGAATCAGGTCTAGCAAGATAGACATACTCAAAAATACAAGGGCTGTGATTTGTATTTTCAGAGCATTGTTGTGAATAAACTTCTCCTTCAACTGTTATGAATACTGCTTCTCCAGGTTTAATATCACGTATAAGTTGAAAATCTAATGCATCAATTGCAACGCTTTCAGAAGCTATAATAAATTCTGCTCCATCATCAGTCTTTCTGTCTCCAAAAACAATAGGTCTTATACCATTTGGATCTCGAAAACCAAGAATGCCAACGCCGGTGATCATTGCTACTGCTGCATATCCTCCTTTGCAGCGTTGATGTAGGTGTTTAACCGCATAAAAAATATCATCGGGTTGTAATTCGCTACGATGTTTTCCGATTTTATTTAATTCATGAGCTAGAATATTTAATAGCACTTCAGAATCAGAATTAGTATTTAAATGACGAAGATCATCGCGCATCAAATCTTGTTTCAAAGATTCAGCATTTATTAAATTGCCATTATGAGCAAGCGTAATTCCATAAGGAGAATTGACATAAAATGGTTGGGCTTCGGCTGAAGAGGAACAGCCTGCTGTTGGATAGCGAACATGGCCTATTCCCATATTTCCTTTTAAATTAAGCATATGCCGAGTTTTAATCGCATCTCTAACAAGTCCATTATCTTTTCTAAGATATAAATTACTTTCGTCACAAGTAACAATTCCTGCGGCATCTTGTCCACGGTGTTGGAGAACTGTCAAACCATCATAAATAGCCTGATTAACAGCACTTTTTGCAACAATTCCAACTATT
>JAAZZI010000043.1 GCA_014239225.1 Gammaproteobacteria bacterium | reverse complement strand
CTTTCTGAGTATGGAATTCCAATAGCAGCTGGCGGATTGGCATATAGTCCTGAACAGGCAGCTTACCGTGCAACGGAGATAGGTGGTGATGTTTGGGTAGTTAAGGCTCAAATTCATTCGGGCGCACGTGGCAAAGCTGGTGGTATTAAGGTTTGTAAATCCGAGGATGATGTAGCAAAAGCAGCTGAGGAACTTCTTGGGAAAAAATTAGTTACTCATCAGACAGGGCCACAAGGTAAGGTTTGTCATCGTATATATATAGAAGCTGGATGTAATATAGAACGAGAAATTTATATTGCTTTTGTTCTCGATCGTCAAAACGAAAGCGTTACAGTCGTGGCATCAGCTGAAGGCGGAATGGAAATTGAACAACTCGCCGTTGAGAAACCAGAATCAATTATAAAGATTGCAGTTGAAGCGGCTGTCGGAATGCAACCATTTCAGGCGCGTGAAATTGTTTTCGCATTAGGTTTAGATAAAACACAAGTTAATCAGGCAGTAACAACTATACTTGGTTGTTACCGTGCAATGCGTGATCTTGATGCAAACATGGTAGAGATAAATCCGTTGGTTGTAACTAAAGAAGGAAATTTACTCGCAGTTGATGCCAAGATGGGCTTTGACGACAATGCGCTTTTTCGACACAGCCATATTTCAGAGTTGCGTGATAAATCGCAGGAAGATGTGCGTGAAATGAATGCTGCCGATCGTGGATTAAGTTATGTTGGTTTAGATGGAAATATTGGATGCATAATTAACGGTGCTGGTTTGGCAATGGCGACTATGGATATGATTATGCATGCAGGTGGAGAGCCTGCTAATTTTCTCGATATTGGCGGGGGGGCTTCTCCAGAGCGTGTAAGTAAAGCATTTAATCTTGTGCTCTCTGATGAAAATGTTAAATGTATTTTAATAAATATTTTTGCGGGTATTAATCGATGCGATTGGGTTGCTGAAGGTATTATTCAGGCTGTTGAGAAAATTGAACTAAAAGTACCAGTTATTGTTAGGTTATCTGGTACAAATGTCGAACAGGGCCGAAAGATGATAGAGGATAGCGGTTTGCCGCTCATTATGGCTGAAACACTTAAAGAAGCTGCTGATAAAGCTGTAGCTGAGTGGAAAGAGACTGGTAAATAGAGGGGAGTATTATGGCAATTCATTTAAAAGAAACTACCAAGATTTTAGTACAAGGGTTTACTGGGCAGATTGGCTCATTTCATTCAGCTGATATGATTAAGTATGGAACTAATATCGTTGGAGGCGTAACACCAGGTAAAGGCGGAATTAAACATTTAGATAGACCAGTCTTTAACACTATGAAAGAAGCTGTTGAGGCAACCGGAGCAGATGCCAGTATTATTTTTGTACCCCCACCATTTGCCGCAGATAGTATTATGGAGGCGGCTGATGCAGGCATTAAGTTTTGTGTCGCAATTACTGACGGCATTCCATCTCAAGATATGATTCGTGTTAAACGTTATATGCGTCGATACAGAGCTAATGACAAAATGATATTGACTGGCCCTAATTGTGCGGGTTCAATCAGTCCGGGGAAAAGTATGATGGGTATAATGCCAGGACATATTTATATGCCAGGTAATGTAGGTGTTATTGGTCGTTCGGGAACCTTGGGTTATGAAGCTGCTTCACAAATGAAAGAAGCGGGTATTGGTGTTTCAACAAGCATTGGTATTGGCGGCGATCCAATTAATGGTAGTTCATTTAAAGATCATTTAGAAATTTTTGAACAGGATGATGAAACTAAAGCAGTCGTGATTATTGGTGAAATAGGTGGGCCACAAGAAGTTGCAGCAGGTAAATTTGCTAAAGAAAATATGACAAAACCAGTTATCGGATATATTGCTGGTTTAACAGCGCCAAAAGGTCGTCGTATGGGTCATGCTGGCGCTATTATTTCAGCGGTAGGCGAAAGCGCGGCAGAAAAAGTGGAAATACTTCAGGAATGCGGTGTAAATGTTGTGCCTAATCCCTCATCGTTCGCGCCTATTGTGCAAGGCGTTTTAGATAAAGCTAGCTAGTTGGAGATAAAACGAAGTGAGTAAACCAAAAGTTATCCTTACTCGAAAATGGCCGGAAGCGGCAGAAGCAAAAGCAAAAGAACTTTTTGATGCTGTAATAAATAAAGACGATCACAAAATGTCTATTGAAGAACTGAAAGAAGCAATGCGTAATGCTGATGCTCTGTGCCCTACGGTTTCTGATTTTCAAATTGATTCTGAAATTCTTAATGTGAAAAATCGTAACTGTAAGATTGTGGCAAATTTCGGCGTTGGCTTTAATAATATTGATACAGAGGCAGCAAAAAAAGCCGGTGTTATTGTAACCAATACCCCTGATGTTTTAACAGACTGCACTGCAGATATAGCAATGGTGCTTCTTTTGTCTGTAGCGCGTCGTATTGGAGAAGGAGAGCGTCTTGTTCGTAATAGGGAGTGGTCTGGTTGGTGCCCGACACATATGTTATCAACTAAAGTTACAGGCAAAAAACTTGGCTTTATTGGTTTTGGTCGAATTGCACAGGCTGTTGCTCAAAAGGCGCATTTTGGTTTTGGTATGGAGATAAGTTTTTATGATCCATATCCACCTTCAGATGAAATTATTAAAAAATTTAGTGCAAAAAAATTTGATACATTAGAAGAAGTCCTTAGAGACTCAGATTTTATTACATTGCACTGTCCAGGTGGTGGTAGCAACACAAACTTAATGAACAAAGACCGTTTTGCACTAATGAAAGAATCGGCATTTCTTATTAATACTGCTCGTGGTGATGTGGTTGATGAAGCTGCGTTAGTTCAGGCATTAAAAGATGATGTGATAGCTGGCGCTGGTTTAGATGTTTATGCTAAGGAACCAACTGTTACCGAAGAATTACTTAGTATGAATAATGTTGTTCTAATTCCCCACCTAGGTAGCGCAACAACTGAAACTCGAGTAGCTATGGGATTACGTTCGTTAGCAAATGTTAAAGCATTTTTTGATGGGAAAGAACCTGGCGATCGTGTCGCTTAAAATCATAATTAGTAAAGGTTATTTATGACATCGGCTAACGCCGGTTTTAATGAGCATTCATTAGATACAATTTCAGCAACATATGCTAAAGAAGTTGTAGGGCTCTTAACCGAACAACTAACCAAAGTAATCGAACATCGCAATAGCGGTATCCTTCCTTATTTTAAAGGGGAATTAACCCTGCCGCGGGATAATGCTGTTATGCTTGTGGATACACTTCAGGCATGGGGTATATGGTTTCAGTTATTAAATGTCGCTGAAGAAAATACTGCGATGCGGCGTCGCCGTTTAGCAGAGAAGGAATACGGGCTAACAAATGTTCCCGGCACGTTTGCCAGTGTTTTTAAACAAGCCAATGAATTAAATATCAGCGCTAATGAAATTCAAAATTTACTGGATAATGCTTATATCTGTCCAACGATAACCGCCCATCCAACGGAAGCAAAAAGGGTCACAGTTCTTGAAATTCATCGCCGTATTTATGTATTACTCTATCGAATTGAGGCGTCACGCTGGACTCAACGCGAAAGAAATAAACTTATATCTTCATTGCATGATGAAATTGATCTCCTCTGGCTTACAGGAGAATTAAGATTAGAAAAACCTACTGTTGAACAGGAAATTATTTGGGGGCTACATTTTTTTGAACAATCTTTGTTTAAGCGTATTTCAGAAACACATGAAAAATTAAAATGGGCTTTGAGTCTTAGTTATCCTAAAATTAATTTTTCAATTCCCCCGTTTTTTAAATTTGGTTCATGGATAGGGGGAGACCGCGACGGCAATCCTTTTGTTACAAATGAAATAACTAAAGACAGTTTACTAAAAAATCGTCAAATAATTATTCATCACTATATTCATTGTGTAGAAAATTTAATCGAAAAACTGAGTGTTTCTCAGGATAGTATAAAATTATCAAAAAAATTCGAAAAACACCTTGAGATTATACTTAAGGATATTGATGAACTTGAATCAATTTCAATAAGGAATCCGGGAGAAATTTTTCGTCAATTTCTAAGTTGTATCTTAATTAAATTACGTGGCACGTTAGAAAGCGAAGAAGAAGGGCATTATAGCGCTATTCGATATCTTGGTGCAGATGACTTTATCCTGGATCTGAGAAAACTCTTTGAAGGCCTGATTGATTCTGATTGTGAGCAATTATCTAATTTACTTGTGGGCCCACTATTACAGGAGGCAGAGTCGTTTCGATTTTGTACAGTGCGCCTTGATTTGCGAGAAAATTCAGGAGCAGTTAATCATACCTTATCGGCAATTTGGGGCGCCATGAAAAGCGAGGAAAAATCTCCATTGCCAAATAGCGAGGAATGGAAAATATGGTTGCTTAAAGAACTTGAAAAACCACTAGATACACTACCAACATTTTCAAATCTTGATGAATTATCTTCTTCAACATTAGGTCTCTTCCAGATGGTTGCCCAAATGATGGATGTACTTGATAGTGAGGCATTTGGAAATTTCATTTTAAGTATGACGCAATCCGTTAGCGATATATTAGGTATTTATTTTTTAGCGAGAATTTCAGGTATTTTTTCTGAGAATAATAATCAAGAATTCTGTCGTTTACTTATCGTCCCGTTATTTGAAACCATTGAAGACTTAAAACAAGCTCCGGATATAATGGAGGAGTTACTGGCGATTCCAGTTATAAAGAGAACAGTTAAGCAAAAAACTGGTATTCAAGAGGTGATGATTGGTTATTCTGACTCGAATAAAGATGGTGGTTATTTAACCGCCAATTGGGAGCTAACCAAAGCACAAGTAAGTTTAACTAAAATAGGTGAGGAAGCGGGTATTCCCATTTCCTTTTTTCATGGCCGCGGAGGCTCAGTGAGTCGTGGTGGCGCACCGACCGGTATTGCTATCGCAGCCCAACCTGCAGGTTCCATACATGGCCAAATGCGTATCACGGAACAGGGGGAGGTGGTTTCATCTAAGTATGCAAACGAAGGTACTGCACAATATCAAATGGAATTACTTGCCGCGAGTGTTTTTCAGCATACTTTAAGATCATTAAATGAAGAACAATTAATGCCAAAACCAGATTTTGATAATGCAATGGAATCATTATCGAGTTTAGCATTTAAGAAATACCGGAAATTAGCTGAATCTGATGGTCTAGTCGATTATTACACTGCTGCTAGTCCAGTAGAAGAACTTGCAAAAATGAATATTGGGTCGAGACCTGCAAGGAGAACAGGCGCGAAATCATTAAATGATCTTAGAGCTATCCCCTGGGTATTTGCATGGACACAAAACAGACATCTTGTTCCCGGGTGGTATGGTGTTGGTACTGCTATAAGGGAATTTACTGGTCAGCATGGAGATGAAGGAGAGAGATTGATTAAAAAAATGTTTACTGATTCGCGCTTATTTCGTCTTATTATTGATGAGACCGAAAAAACACTATCACTTATTGATTTAGAAATTTGTAAATCATATTCAAATCTTGTTGAGAACGAAACTATAAGAGAAAATATTTTTGGTATGATTATTGGTGAATATAATCTAACAAAAGATATAATTTTAAAAATTACTGGCCAAGAAAAATTATGTCAGCGTTTTAAGAAGTTTAGTCGAAAATTAAATCGTCGCTCCCCAGTGTTACATCAAGCAGGTTTAGAGCAAATTAAATTAATTAAAGAATTTCGTCAGCGGAATAAGGGAGATAGTTCCGATGATTTAATACCTTTATTATTATCGATAAATTGTATTTCGTCAGGATTAGGTTGGACAGGTTAAAGTGATATGAAATTATTTATAGATTAATGCTTTTTTAATCTAAATTGAGATATTCTTTTTTTAATTACACAAGTTTAATGTAGTTTTTTTGATAAAACAGAATAAATTAGACTATGAAAATTAGACCAAAAGATTTTATTGGTATTAATAATAAATTATTTTTTGCTGTCGTAAATGAATATCAAGAAGATAATCACGCATTAACTTTTCTGCGTTATATGAAAGATAATGTAGGCATACATAAACTTACCACCAAAAATGCGGAAAAAATTATTAGAGATACCTACCCTGAGTTTCAGTTTGATAGTTATTATGCTGATATTGTATTACATGGCATTCCAATTAATTTAATAAAAGAAATATATTATCCTGAGCAAACAGTTACACGATTGTTGAGTATGGAGTCACCCGACAACAAACAGAATGATGCAATTGGTATTATTAATACTTTATTAGCTGTAGGTTTTAAGAAGGATTATATGGGAATTACCGGGTCGATAATGTTAGATATACATAATGAGAATTCAGATGTTGATATTATTATTTATGGGCGCGAGCAATTTTTAAAAATACGAAAATATATAAAAAATTCTTTAGATAAAGTCGAGATTAATTCATTAACTCAAGCAATGTGGAAAGATGCATACGAACGTCGTGATTGTGCGTTGAGTTTCAATGAATTTTACTCTCACGAGGAAAGAAAATTTAATAAATTCATATTTGGAAATAGTAAGATTGATATTAGTGCTAT
>JAAZZI010000042.1 GCA_014239225.1 Gammaproteobacteria bacterium | reverse complement strand
TGAAAACATTAATCTAATAAAAGATGCTATAAACTCAACAGGTGCAATTTCTTATACAGCAGAAATTGCAAAACAAGAATCAGAGCTAGCTATAAATACCCTAAATCAATTACCCTCATCTGAATATTTAGATGCGTTACACTCGTTAGCTAAATTCTCAGTAGAAAGACAAAATTAGGCAAATATTAAGAATCTTCTTACGTTCGGTAACCTCTCGCTCGCTCAAATAAATCTGTAACCCAATATATTTGCGCGCCAATTGCTGCAAATGGTAACAATATGTAAGTCAAATTAAATATAGCTAATATCAGCACAATAAAACAAAAATCAGCACGACTTAATTTATGAAATATATAGATTAGCCAATCTAATGTATTTTGAGGCTGCTTAAATTCCACAGCCAGTTCTTCTCTTGTTATTGCGTCGATTTTCTTTTTATTTTTAGCGTAATAATGCAAATCAACAACATAATCAATAAAGGCGCCCAGCGCAGCAATAATGCCTAACCAAAACCAAAAAACTTGCTCATTTACTTGGCTTACCCCATATCCCAGTGCGACAAAAAAACTTGCATCAACCATCCAATCTGCCATGTCATCAAATTTTGCTCCAAATTCGGAAGACATATTTTTAATACGCGCAACCTCCCCATCACAATTATCCAAGGTATAACTAGATACTAGAAAAAAAGCACCTATAACTTCTAAATTATGTACCCCCAAACTAAAACAGCCTGCACATAATAATCCACATAACAATGACAAAAGTGTTATTTGATTTGGAGTAAGAAATGTTTCCAATAAAATAGGGGTTAATCGACAGGATAAATGCCTAATCAGGGGGAGTAAATCTGACAATGATTTTTTTGTTCGAGAAATCATAATAACAATTATGTCAGTTTTATAAATTACCTAGTATCATAAAGCTCTGCTTGGTATTCTAATGTTTATCTACAAAAATAAAACATGTAATTTAACTATATTTTTCTAATTACATTAAAATTTCATGATTCGAATATTATCTTACATCGGTTTGCTGGTTGGTATCCTAATATTGACCTTGCTTATTTTCTGGCAGGGTTTTTCTGAGATATTTGGGCTCTTATTTAAATCTGGTTTTTCACTGCTTTTATTACCAGTTGTTTGGTTGCCGAGTTTAATTATTGCAGTAATTTCTTGGTATCAACTTTTTCCAAATAAGCTTATTCCGCCATTTAAAGAATTATTGTTAGCCTTATGGGTAGGAAGAGCAATTAATACTTTACTACCTGTTGCAACTATTGGCGGTGAAATTGCAAAAGCGCGTTTGCTGATTCTTTGGGGTAGACCTGTCGCCAATGTTAGTGCATCCGTACTTGTAGATAAAACCGTCCAAGCGATCGCGCTTATTCCATGGGCAATCATTGGTACTGCGCTACTAATCTATCTCGCAATTAATAATAAATTAGCTATGTTATTAATGCTAGGCACGTTATTACTTGGTATTGGTATTGCTGGATTTATCTTTTTTCAACGAGCTGGATTGTTTAGTTTTTTTGCAAAGATGGTTGGTAAATTCAATACCTCTGACAATTGGGCAGAAATTACACTAAAAGCAAGTGATGTTGATGGGCTTGTAAAAGAAATCTATGGTAATAAAAAACGATTTATTATTTCTATTTTATGGCGAACGTTAGGACTTATATTGCAAACATCTGAGGTCTGGCTAGCCTGCTACTTACTAGGACATCCCATCAGCCTTATTGAAGCTTTAATGCTAAAAAGCCTTACTTCGATCATTACCGACCTTGCCTTTATTATACCGAATGGATATGGAGTACAAGAAGGTGGTTACTTGATGTTAGGTATTTTAGTTGGCTTGACTCCTGAATTCTCGCTCGCACTATCCTTGGCAACTCGAGTTCGAGAGCTAGTAATTGATATCCCTGGATTACTTTATTGGCAACATGTTGAGGTTAAATATTTACGTAAGAAAACATGAGGGATTTTTAGATGTTTTTTCTTAATAATTGCAATAATTTTCGAAATTTGCATTAATACGTTAAAATCAATATATTGTGCGAATAGGAATTGTGGGAAAGCGCAAAAATTTGAATTTATCTTTGCGTATAAATAAAAAAATATCCTTCCAGCCCACTATTTTTAGATTTTTCTTATTGAGGCTCTTAAAACTAAATTAAGGTTAATAAATGCAGATTGACTTTCTTAATGTAATTTTAATTGGGGCCGTATTTTTATGGTTTTTTTCTCTTGGATACCTTTTCTTTGCCTTAATTGCTGTTGATCATTTCAATTACAAAAAAAATAAAAAAACGATAATGGAAAACTTTCATCCATCTGTCACAATCTTAAAACCAATCTATGGGCTTGACCCTGACATGTTAGATAATCTTCGTAGCTTTTGTCAGCAAGATTATCCTCAATACCAAGTTATATTTGGAATACAAGATAAAAACGATCCAGCACTTTCTGTTGTTGAAGAAATTGCAAAAGAATTTAGCAAGTCAGATGTAAGTTACATTATCAGTACTGAACGTCATGGAACAAACTATAAAGTATCAAATTTAATTAATATGTACCCTTATGTAAAACACGAATACATACTTATTGCCGATAGTGATATGCGTGTTTCTAAAAATTTTTTAACTCAAGTAATAAGCCCATTTACTGACACAAAGATAGGTGCCGTTACCTGTCTTTATAATGGCATTGCTAATGATAAAATAGCCTCGAAACTTAATGCTATGTTTATTAATAACTGGTTTTTACCGTCCGTCCTAATATCCCGAATATTACAACCAATGAAATATTGTCTTGGTGCAACAATGATTGTTAAACGTAATATTTTAAAAAAAATTGGTGGATTTGAATCATTCTCTAATCATCTTGCTGATGATTATATATTGGGTAAGTTAATTTCGAATCTTGGTTATAAAATATATCTATCAGATTACATTATTGAAAATATAATAGAAGAAACCTCGTTTAAAAATTTAATATTGCATGAATTGCGCTGGGCAAGAACATTAAAACGAATAGAACCACTTGGTTATGCGCTTACATTCCTAACGGATAGTCTTGTATTGAGTATTTTTGCCGGCATTATTCTATTCATTACAGCAGAAAGTTTAATTTTGTTATATTTACCAATAGTTATAACGCTTTCCTTGAGGGTGCTTTTGCACAATAGCGTAAACAAAATGATTAACTCAAAAAGAGTTACTGAGATTTGGTTAATTCCACTACGTGATATATTATCCTTTTGTATTAGGATTATTAGTTATATTGGAAATTCAGTGAGATGGCGTAACAATACATTCGTCGTTGATCATTTAGGTTTGATGCATGAAAAGAAAATAATATCCTCTGACAATCCTAACACTACTGAGAAAATTCCCGATTTACTAACACCATAAAATTATTGATTTATATAAAATATAATAAGCGATGTTAAATACATTATTTCTTAACCCACCATCATATAATGGATACGACGGCGGCGCTGGTTCACGTTACCAATGCACTCGTGAAGTAAAATCATTCTGGTACCCAACATGGCTTGCTCAACTTGCAGCACTAGTTGAAGGTAGTCGCTTAATAGATGCGCCAGCTCGCGGCATAACAATAGAAGATATTTTACCGCTGGCTAAAGAATATGAATTACTGGTTTTATATACCAGTACCCCATCATTTTCAAATGATGTCAAAATCGCTGAGGCATTTAAATATGAGAATCAAAATCTAATCATAGGTTTTTGTGGTGCGCATGTTGCTATTAATCCCGATCATTGTATTTTAGCTTCTGATTCTATTGATTTTGTTGCTGGAAACGAATTTGATTTCACAATAAAAGAAATAGCTGAAGGAAAAATACTAGAACAAATTGATGGATTAACTTACAAAAAAGATAATAAACCTATTCACAATAAACCACGTGCGTTGATTGAAGATATGGATAGTCTTCCATGGGTAACGAAAGTATATAAAGATAATCTTGTTACGTCAGATTATTATAATGGTTATATGTTACACCCTTATATGTCCTTTTACACTGGACGTGGTTGTAAGTCACGCTGTTCCTTTTGTTTATGGCCACAAACAATATCTGGACACAACTACCGTACACGTTCTGTTGAAAATATTGCCGCTGAAGTGTTATGGGCTCGTGATAATTTTCCGGAGATCAAAGAGTTCTTTTTTGATGATGATACGTTGACGGACAATATCCAACATGTGGAAGCTCTAGCAAAAGAAATTGGGAAGCTTGGTATCACTTGGTCGTGCAATGCCAAAGCAAATGTTCCTTATGAAACTCTAAAAATCATGAAAGACAATGGGCTTCGTCTATTACTAGTTGGCTATGAGTCAGGTAATCAAGAAATATTAGTCAACATTAAAAAAGGTATCCGCCTTGATATAGCGCGTCAATTCACCAGTGACTGTCACAAACTCAAAATTCTTATTCACGGAACATTTATTGTCGGTCTGCCTGGAGAAACAATCGAGACTATTGAGCAAAGTATAAATTATGCGCAGGAATTAAATCCACAAACTATTCAAGTGTCACTACCTGCTGCTTATCCTGGCACTCTTTTATACAAACAAGCGATTGAAAATGGCTGGTTAGTAGCTGACGAAAACTTAGTTGGCGATGATGGGGTGCAACACTCGGTATTGAACTATCCACACCTATCGAGTAAAGAAATTTTTGAAGCTGTTGATAATTTCTACAAACGTTTCTATTTTCGACCAAAAAAAATGACTGTATTATTTTTTGAGATGTGTGGTGATTGGGAAATAATGAAACGTCGGTTACGAGAAGGTATCGAATTTTTCAAATTTCTATTTAGACGGGAGAATGTGGTCTGAAGAAACTTATTGTTACGGGTGATGATTTTGGTCTTTCCATTTCAATAAACGATGCCGTAATAAAATCTTTCACAAAAGGTATTCTCACTACTACAAGCTTAATGGTAGCTGCCCCTGCTGCTGATCATGCAATAGAGAATGCAAAAAAACTTCCTGAATTAAATGTAGGCTTACATCTGGTTCTAAGTAATGGAATAGCAGAATTGCCTGCGTCGGAAATTCCTAACCTAGTAAATAATACTGGTGAATTTCAGATAAATAAATTTTATAGTGGCATAAACTTCTTTTTTAATATTAAAGCAAGAAAGCAATTAAAGAGAGAAATTCGTGCTCAATTTGAAGCATATAAAAAAACTGGCTTAAAATTAGACCATGTAAATGCGCATAACCATATGCATCTACATCCTACTGTATTTAACTTAATTATTGAGATAGGGCGCGACTATGATTTAACAGCAATTCGTATTCCAAATGAACCGCCACTAAATTCTATTATTGATAACAAAAAAGAATTTATAGTACGTCATCTTCGGTGGATATTTTTTATGCTCTTTACGCTTTCTATGAAAAAAAAAATGTATAAAGAATAATCTTAATTTTAATGATACTATTTATGGATTACATGATAGCGGACATATGAATATTGAAAAATTAATACGCATTATCCCTCATATTACTAATGGTATAACTGAAATCTATACGCATCCCGCCACCAAAAATAATCATAGTGGTGATTCTGAATCAAATAAATATGAATTTGAAGCAGAATATAAAGCACTAATACATGCTCGCACAAAACGAACTATTGATAAATTTAATATCGAACTTTCTAGTTTTAATTCATAAAAATGATTGGTGATTCCTGGACACATAAAATTGCTCGTGTTTGTATTCTTCCATTAGTGAATACATCAGTCTCTCCTAATCATGTAACAATAATTCGTCTAATCACAGGGGTAGTTGCATGTGTTGCTTTTGCATTAAAAATAAATCTTATAGGTGGTATTTTTTGGATACTATCCACTTTTCTTGACCGTGCCGATGGTGAGCTTGCTAGAGTTTCGGGTAAAACTAGTGAGTGGGGTCATAAATTTGATTACTACTCCGATACAATTGTTACAGCGCTCTTCTTTATAGCAATAGGAATAAACCTGCAAGACAATCTACCTAATTACTGGTCAGTATTTATGGGATTCAGCGCTGCAGTTGGTGTTTTTTTTACTGGGATATATGCTGAAATTATTGACCAGAAAAAAAAGAATACTGGGGGGAAAGCTTATCCAGGTATTGCTGGATTCGATTTTGATGATATTTTATATCTCTTCGCCCCAGTCGTCTGGTTAAACTGGCATTTACCATTTCTTATTGGCGCCTCTTTTGGGGCACCTATTTTTGCGATTCTTACATGGTACTCTTCAAAAAAATATCTATGATAATCTTAGATATAAAAAATATTATTTTTTACGTAGTAATAAAACAGCATAATCAGATCCTGAATTGAGCGTTATAGGATTTGACAAATCATAATACTCGTCATAAACACTAATAATTTCTAACTTTGGTAAGCTTTTTAAAATTTTCATTAATTGAAATAAAGTATATGTTCTCAACTGATAAAATTGGATAAAAATAAGAGAAGAGAGACATTAGAAGTAGAATTAAAAATAAAGACTAAAGGGCG
>JAAZZI010000041.1 GCA_014239225.1 Gammaproteobacteria bacterium | reverse complement strand
AATTTGGTTAAAGAAAAAAAATAAAAAATAAAAGCACTATAAAATAATAAAATTCTAGTTATTGTTAAAACAGGATAATTTGTTGTAAAAATTATAGGTTCTTTTTTAATTTTTAAAAATATTGATATTCAAACCTCTCTTATTAATTATCCATATTGTTTAGTTATTGTTCCGCTCCTTATTGAAACAAAATCAGTAAAATATTTCGATAAAGTATTATTAGTTGATACGCTTGAAAATATCCAATTTGAAAGAGTTACTAAAAGAGATAGTATATCGCCTGCTTTATTGAGAAAAATAATTAAAACACAGGTAACAAGATCTGAGCGTTTAAAATATGCAGACGATATCATTGAAAACAACAATGAAATTGGAAATCTTAATGAATATATTAATATCTTACATAAAAAATATTTGGCATTAAGTAAAGAAAAATTTACATAAACATTATTGCCCATACCTATTATGCAAACAGAAATGAATGATGAGATAGTAACATATGAACACCCGATGAATGAACGAATAAGAAACTTATTACGTTTAGAGCATCTTTATAATACTTTTAATTACCGCTTAAACAATGATATTCAAAAAAATTGCAGATCAGTCTTGGAATCACTTCTGCAGATCAATGATCTTTTAGTACGTTCAGACATAAGAAATGAAATTATTAAAGAACTAAAAAGACAGCTAGATGTATTCAATACATTAAGGAGCAATGGTGAAGTTGATACTGAAAGATTAAATATGATAAATAATATAATTGATGAAAAACTAACCCTTCTTCAAGATCAATCATATCATCCGGGAAGTATTTTAAAGAATAATGAGTTAATGAAAGTTTTCAGTCAAAGGATAAACATTCTTGGCGGAACTTGTAATTTTGATTTACCAAGACTCCATTACTGGCTTAAGCAGTCAGAGTTTGAAAGAAGACAAGACTTAATTGATTGGTCATCAGATCTTATACCAATAAAAGAGTCAAGTTATATATTATTGGAAAACATAAGAAAATCTAGTACCCCTACCCATGAAGATGCTGAATCAGGTTTTTATCATAAACAAATAGGGGCGAATATGTCCTGCCAATTAATACGAGTAAATATAAGTTCTATAAGTCCTTATTATCCAGATATAAGCGGGGTTAAGCATAGATTCACAATAAGATTTATGGAAGGCGTTGATTCTAATGCTAGGCCAACACAAACACATAATGATGTTCACTTTGAACTTTACTGTTGTATTTTATAAATTGGAAATACTTTTTTCATAAAAAGAAAAAATGTAAATTTTGAAGATTTATTGAATTCTTCTTAATTAGGATAATTCATTAATTGCACTTATCGTCGCAATTCCATATGCGCCATGTTCTTCTGCCATACTTAAATCAATCGGAGATATCCCTCCAAGAGCATACACTGGGAAATTGGCCTTTTTTGCAAGATTTTTGAAATTACCCCAACCTAGTGGTGTTTCTGTTGGATGGCTGTTTGTATTCAAAACAGGCGATATAAATGCATAATTAACATTTAATTTCTTTGCTTGGATAAGTTCTTTTTCGTTATGGCATGAAGCGCCTAATATGTAGTTTCCGCTGATTGGCCTGCTAGTATAATTTAGAAGTTGTTTTGATTTAAGATGTATACCATCTACGGTATAATGTTCAATATCTGAAGCGGGCCCATTTAGAATTAGCTTTGCATTATTTTTTTTTGCTTCTTTACTTATTTTCTCAATATTTTTTTTAAACTTCTCATCTCTTTCAAAGTTTAATCTTAACTGAAATATTTTTAGCCCAGAATTAAAATAATCTCTAGCTGTAGAAAATAAATGAGAATAATCTTTATAGGTCTTTTGGCTTATACCGTAAGTATCTGGTAAATAGAGCGTTTGAATAATATATTTATTAGCTTCAGGAAATTTATAATTACTTAAATTATTTATTGTTGACCATCTGATTTCTTGATTTTCACGATTATAAGGGTTCCCGTCCCATTCATAAATTTTCCAAACATCTAGTAATACTTTTTTTTCGATATAATCATGGTTAATCTTAATTAATCTTTTAGCTTTCGTAATACTCACTCCTAGTTCTTCATAAAATTCACGGCTTAGTGCAGAAAACGAGTCTTCATTTTTTTTGGTCTTCCCGCCAGGGAATTCCCAGTAACCTGATAAATATTGTTTGCTTGTTCTTTTTGTTATTAATATCTTATCTTTGTTACTATTATAAAGAATACCAACGACAACGTTTATTCTTGAATTCATTTTATATTAACTACGATATTCCGCATTAATTTTTATATACTCATAAGATAAATCCGTAGTCCATATCTCCTCGCTAAATGTACCTCTTCGAAGGTTTATTCTCAAAATTATTTCATTTTGTCTCATTACCTTCTTTCCCTTATCTTCACTATATGTTTTTGATCTCTCGCCATTATTAACAATACAAATATCGTCGATGTAAACATCTATTTTATGAATATCTAGATCTCTTATATTAGAATTTCCTATTGCTGCTATTATTCTTCCCCAATTAGGATCTGAGGCTGTAAAAGCAGTTTTTACAAGAAGTGATTCTGCAACCTTGTATGCTACCGAAAGACATTCAGATGAATCTATACCTTCATCAACTTGAATTGATATAAATTTTGTCGCTCCCTCACCATCACGCACAATTGCTTGAGCTAGTTCACGGCAGACTTTTATAATTTCATTCTCTAATATTTTAAACTCTTTGCTGTCTTTTTTATCTATTATTGGAGCATCTATTGCACATGTTGAAATTAAAAGAAATGAATCGTTAGTGGAAGTATCTCCATCAATAGTAATTCTATTAAAACTTTTAAAGAGAGCATGATCTCTAATTTTATCTAAAGCATCTTTTGTTACATTTGCATCAGTCGCTACGAATGAAAGCATGGTTGCCATATCTGGTTTTATCATGCCAGATCCTTTAGCAATACCAGTAATACTGACTGTTGAATTTGCAATGCTTATCTGACTTGATACAGCTTTAGGTATCGTATCAGTAGTCATAATTGATTTTGCGACATTAACCCAGCAATCTTCAGACAAGTTTTTAACTAACTGGGGGAGTACTTTATTTATTTTTTCTACTGGTAAATCTTCTCCAATAACTCCTGTTGAAAATGGTAGTATTTCATTTTCATTACAATTAGTTATCTTCGCAAGTTCTCTGCAGATAGCTTTTGAGTTCGAAAGACCGTCTTCACCCGTGCCAGCATTAGCATTACCCGCATTGATTAAACAATAACGTGGCTTGGATTTACTTAAATGATTTTTTGAAATTTGAACTGGTGCAGCACAAAAACGATTTTGAGTAAAAGCCGCCGAAGTAACGCTACCGTCGGTAATTTCTATTAACGCTATGTCATCACGTTTTTTGCGATAAATCTTTGCTGAGCTGGCTGAAAGCCGAATACCTTTTATTTTTACTAGTGATTGAGGATGCTTTAACCCTACTGACATCTCTAAATTTCCTCTTATTAAAGATAATTAATAGAATTATATACTATTAGGTTAATCTTCCATGACATTGCTTATATTTTTTCCCTGATCCGCATGGGCATGGTTCATTACGTCCTATTTTTGGTTTATCCCTTACATAAGGTTTATCGGAAGAACCTTCTTCCTGAGGATTATTACTTAAGCTACTTGAAACTGAAGGATGCCTATAATTTACTTTTTGTTTGTTTTCTTTGTTTTCTGCTAATTCAATATCTTCTTCTGTTCTAATGCTCACCCTATATAAAAAAACGATAACATCGCGTTTGATATTTTCTAACATTTGCAAAAATAAATCAAAGGCCTCTCGCTTATATTCTTGCTTAGGGTTTTTAGCTGCAAAACTTCTAAGACCTATTCCTTGTCTAAGATAATCCATATTAACTAGGTTTTCTTTCCAATGTCTATCCAAGACATCTAGCATGACTTGTTTTTCAATGCGTCTCATTAATTCTGTAGTTATATCTTTTTCTTTATCTCCGTATATTTTATCTAATTCTTGATGAACCTTTTGACGTAAAGTTTCTTCATGTAATGATTCATCGCCATCTAACCATGATTTTATGTCGACAGTAATACCAAATTCATTTTGGAGTATTTCCTCCAATCCACTAATATCCCACATTTCATGCATGCTCTCATGCGGAATGTAACTATCTAAAATTGCATCAAATACATCAAGACGCATTAATTCTACTTCTTCAGTAACCACTTCACTATTGAGCAAATCGTCTCGTTGCTCATATATAACTTTTCTCTGATCATTTGACACATCATCAAAGTCAAGTAAATGCTTGCGAATATCAAAATTATGAGCTTCGACTTTCCTTTGTGCATTTTCAATTGCACGGGAAACTAGTCTTGATTCAATAGCTTCACCTTCTCCCATACCAAGTTTTTCCATAGTGGATGAAACCCAATCATTTGCAAAAATACGCATTAAATTATCCTCCAATGAAAGATAAAATCTGCTTGAACCAGGGTCACCTTGGCGTCCTGAACTACCACGAAGTTGATTATCAATACGTCTCGACTCATGTCTTTCGGTTCCAATTATATGTAATCCCCCGCTCTCAATAACTTTTTTATGGCGTTCATCCCAATCTTTTTTAAGTGCATTCACTTTTTCTATTGATGGATTATCCATCGCTTTAATCTCAGCCTCATAATTTCCGCCAAGCACAATATCTGTTCCGCGACCCGCCATATTTGTTGCTATAGTAACTGCGCAAAGACTGCCAGCTTGAGCTATAATATCGGCTTCTTTTTCATGAAATTTTGCATTTAATACTTGATGTTTAATTTTATTTTTATTTAATAAATCTGACAAATATTCGGATACTTCAATTGACGCGGTTCCCACTAAAATAGGCTGATTCTTTGCCTGACAATTTTTTATATCCTCAACTATTGCTATAAATTTTTCTTTTGATGTTAGAAAGATAATGTCACTTTGATCATCTCGGATCATTATCATATGTGTTGGAATTACAAGAACCTCAAGATTATAAATTGACTGAAACTCAGGAGCTTCTGTATCAGCCGTTCCAGTCATCCCCGATAGCTTAGAGTACAATCGAAAATAATTTTGATATGTTATTGATGCGAGCGTTTGATTTTCGCTTTGTATAGGGACATTCTCTTTCGCCTCAATCGCTTGATGTAAACCATCGGACCAACGACGGCCCGGCATTGAACGCCCCGTAAATTCATCGACAATAACTACCTGATTATCTTGAATAAGATAATCTACATCATTACTAAATAAGTGATGGGCTCTTAAAGCTGCATTTAGATGGTGAAGAACCCCCATATTCACTGGATCATATAATCCTTGTCCTTCTTTAATAATATTATTTTCCCTTAAAAGCTGCTCAATATGATCATGTCCAACTTCAGTAAAATAGGCCTGTTTAGACTTTTCATCTAAGGTAAAATCACCAGAATCATCTTCATTTTCTTGAATGACTAATGCTGGAATCAATTCATTTATTTTTAAATATAATTCTGATTTATCATCAACTGTTCCTGAAATAATTAATGGTGTTCTTGCTTCATCAATTAATATCGAATCAACCTCGTCAACAATTGCATAATTTAATTTCTTCTGAACTTTCCCATCAATACTAAATGCCATATTGTCTCGCAAATAGTCGAACCCAAATTCGTTGTTTGTTCCATATGTTATGTCACATAAATATGCAGCTTTTCTTTCTTCCATTGACAAACCCGATACAATAACGCCGGTACTTAATCCAAGGAAATTATACAACTGCCCCATCCATTCGGCATCACGCTTTGCTAAATAATCATTTACAGTGATTATGTGAACACCAGAACCTGTTAAAGAATTTAAGTACGCGGCTAGAGTTGCGACTAATGTTTTTCCTTCGCCTGTCCGCATTTCCGAGATGTTTCCCTGGTGTAATACCATGCCGCCGATTAGTTGCACATCGAAATGGCGCATATTTAAAACACGTTTACCAGCTTCTCTAACTAGAGCAAATGCCTCGGGTAAAATATCGTCTAAGCTTTCTCCCTCATTAATTCTTTTTCTGTATTCATTTGTTTTGCTGGGAAAATCACTTTCGTCTAGTAATTTGAGATCATTTTCAAGTAAATTTATTTTTTTTACAATTTTACTCAATCGGCCAATAACGCGATCATTTCGACTCCCAAATAGTTTTCTTAAAAATTTTATAGTCATAGTTACTTAATTCTATTATTACGTAAAAGTTACACGCAATTTTACGCTCAATAAATTCTAATTGGTAAGTTAATAAAGAAAAGCGGTTATTTCAAAGAAATATATTTTATAGGATTTATGGGAGTTCCATTTTTTATTACTTCGAAGTGTACATGTGGTCCTGTTGCCCTACCCGATTTACCCATGTGAGCAATAACTTGGTGCTTATCAACTTTCTGACCAACTACAACGACATTTTTTTTGTGGTGTGCATAACGTGTCTCAAATCCATTTCCATGATTAATTTCGACCATATTTCCATACCCATATCGATTACCAGACCATGTTACTACTCCAGAAGCAACTGCTACTATTTGTGAGCCAGCGCTACCTGCAAAGTCTACTCCTTGATGAAATTGCATTTTTCCAGAGATTGGGTCAGG
>JAAZZI010000040.1 GCA_014239225.1 Gammaproteobacteria bacterium | reverse complement strand
AGAATATGTGCAGTAACCTCAGCAGCGGGGTAATAACGTTTATATTCAGACTGTGTTGATACACCTTTTACTCCGAGATTTTTAATTTCTTCAACCAAACTTGGGTGTGCATGACGCTTCAAATAAACAAAATCACGTTTGATACGATCAGTTAAAAACTTTTTGAGTTTTTGTTGCGGCATATCTAAGAGCCTTGACAATACCAACAAATACTTCTTATCTTCTATTAACACTTTTCTCGGTTCAGCCCAAATTGAATCTACCGGGGTACTTATAGCTAATTGCTCTCCATTTCGATCCATAAGTGCGCCGCGGTGCGCAGGGACATTAACTATACGAACCGCTACTTCATCACCTTTTTCTCTTAAAGATTCGCCTGCTAAAAGTTGTAAATAAACCGCTCGCGAGGATAGGGCAATCACGCAAAGTAAAAATAAACAGACAGCAAACCAACAACGCAAAGAACTTTGGATATTCTCCTTTCGTAATTTCATTTAGTTAAAACCACAGAACTATGTATTGGTTCTGTCATACCTAATTTTGTTCGCGCATACTCTTCGACTCTGTCATTCACAGCATATGTGCCATACTCAAGCTGTAAGCGCCCCCACTGTTCATTTAATTTATCCTGTTTTTGCAGTAAAGATTGTAACTCTACAAATAAATATCGAGCATCGTGTCGAGAAATAACAACTTGCAATGCAGATAAAATTATTGCGATATAAAGTCCAAAATTTAATAGCATCTTCACTTTCAACAACGCTCGGCTATGCGGAGAAGTGCGCTTCTTGCTCTTTGATTTTTGGACACTTCGTCTTCACTTGGCCTAATCTTTTTGCCAACTAATTTTAATTTGATGTCACGATAATCTTGTGCAACAGGAAGTTCGAGTGGCTGATCTTTAGGTTTTGATTGATCGCGCATAAAACGTTTAACTATTCTATCTTCTAATGAATGAAAACTAATAGCCGCAAGACGACCCCCCTTACATAAAACATCGGTTGCCTGAGGAAGCACTTCTCTAATTTCATCAAGTTCATGATTAATATATATTCTAAAAGCTTGGAATGTTTTAGTTGCTGGATGTATATCTTGTTTATTACCAGGTATTGCTTTACAAATTATTTCAGCAAGTTGCTTTGTTCTATGAATAGGAGTTTTTTTCCGAATCTTTATAATAGCTTTTGAGATTTTTCTAGAAGCTCTTTCTTCTCCATATTTATAAATTACATCAGCTATTTCCTTTTCACTTGCTTTATTTAGCCACTCAGATGCGCTTTCTCCTTCTGTGGGATTAATACGCATATCAAGTGGCGCATCATATCTAAAACTAAAACCACGTTTAATATCATCAAGCTGGGGTGAAGAAACACCAAAATCAAATAATACTCCTGAAACTTGCTTTTTGATCTCATGCTGCTTCACATATCGCATTAGCATTGTGAATGAACCTTTGATAATTTCGAAACGTTCATCTTGAATTAAATCGACATCAACAGACATAATTGCATCTGGATCTTTATCAAAAGCGAGTAATCGTCCTTTATCTCCAAGCCTCTTAATAATTTCACGGCTATGCCCGCCCCTGCCAAAGGTGCCGTCAATGTAAAAACCATCTGAACGAATATTGAGCGCCTTAATAACTTCATCCAATAAAACCGGCTTATGAACATAATGCAATTTTCAAATTCACCTTTTAGTTAAAATTTAGATTTATAACGACAATGAATGCAATGAATCGGAGGAGGAGGTCGATTCATTGCCCATTGACTCCAACCAATCATCTCGTTGTTTTTCCCAAGATTTTTCATCCCAGATTTCAAATTTGTTGCCTTGCCCTAGAATTACGGCTTGTCGACTAAGCTCTGCATAACCACGTAATTCTTTCGGGATAAGAATTCGTCCTTGGCTATCTAACTGACAATCATTAGCGTAACCACGCATCATTTGCTTAGTTCTTCTACTTTGTTTATCGAAGTCTGAAAGAGTAGTTAATTTATCTTCAATCAACTCCCATTCTGGCAAAGGATATAACC
Organism: Gammaproteobacteria bacterium; assembly: GCA_014239225.1. GTDB lineage: Bacteria > Pseudomonadota > Gammaproteobacteria > Eutrophobiales > Eutrophobiaceae > UBA11869. Next base: position 4,777 of record JAAZZI010000040.1, on the reverse strand, counting down.
AAAGGGATCGGTCAAGTGGGTTCAAAGTTATGACTAAATTATTTAGTGCTTGATCTAATACAAGTGCACGATAACGGCTTGGAATCGCTAATCGCCCCTTACTATCAATACTAATTTTACTAAAGCCTCTAAACATAGAAATAATCCTCTTTATGTTGGTAAAATCCACTTTTACCCACATTACCCCACTTATGTTGAACTATAGGGATTTCAAGGCTTCTATGTCAAGGATTGATTGTATTTTTGCTTTATAAATGTCCCTTATTTTACAAGGACTTAGCTTAGATAAATTAAATTTTGAGGACAGAGTTGATAAATAACGTCACAATAACATTATTTATTTCATAATGTTCCATTATCTATATAATAAATCACTTTAAGTTTGAATTTTTTTGCTTAAAAAACTAAGCATTAATAACATACTGGAGTGTTTCTACAACTTGATCGGGTGTTTTTGCCCAAGCTAAAGCCGCCGCATCAACTTCCTTTAATGGATGAATAATTTCTTCATCGTGGAGTGTTATATAAGGCTTGCCAAGAGCGGCGCAACATCCAGCATCAAATGCTGCATTCCACTGCTTAAATTTATCGCCAAAGCGAACTACAGCAACATCGCACTTTTCAATTAATGTTTTTGTTCGAATACTATTAATCTTAGATGATTTATGATCACGCCAAAAATTATTGTCTTCTTTCCCTAGATGGTCTCCTGCTGCGTCACTTGAATCATGATCTGTAACTGCTGAGGTATAGATGATAGGTAAACCTAATTTTTCAGTACCTTCTTTTATTTTTTCTCTCCAGTCCGTATGAATTTCGCCTGATAAATAAACATTCCAATCCATTTAGATGACCTCCTATAAAAAATATTATACCTCACAGCAAATAAAAAATTCTAAAAGAACGAGTCGGCCGATAAGCCGGGTTCTGTCATGGGCAATCATTCATCTTGGATGCATGTTGCCACACACCTCTAGCAACCTACCCAGGAACAGTGCGGGCCGCACCATTGTTCCTCTACTTAGTCTTGCTCCCAGTGGGGTTTTCCAGCGTTCATTGTTACCAATAGAACCGGTGTGCTCTTACCACACCTTTTCACCCTTGCCATGTTATGGCGGTTTATTTTCTGTGGCACTATCCCTGAGGTCACCCTCGCCAGTCATTAACTGGCACTGTGTCTTTATGGAGCCCGGACTTTCCTCTACTGACTCAATGTTCAATAGCGATTGCCTAGCCGACTCTGAATGTTTAGTTTATTGTTATAAGTATTAGTTGCAAGTAAATTTACTGAATTATTCTGTACTATCGTTTTTATGAGCTAGTCTATAAATCTCATTTTTTTTCTTACCAGTAATTCTAGCTGTAAGTAAAACGGCATCTTTGTAAGAAATCTTCTCTGCTAATATTTTATTTATTCGTAAGATTTCTGAATCTAGTATTAAGTCATCATGATTCCCTTCTACAATTACAACGAATTCACCCCTAATTCTGATTACTCCTGTTTCAATTTTTGACTTAATACTTAACAAGGTGTCTCTTATAATTTGTTCGTGCTTCTTAGTTAGTTCACGTGCAATTGTGGCATATCTTGAAGAACCAAAGATGCTGCATATATCGTTTATTGAGTCTAATATACGATGTGGAGACTCATAAAAAATTAATGTTCTTGATTCTAACACTAAAGTTTTTAGGTATTTTCTTCGTGAAACTGCTTTTGCTGGGAGATAGCCCTCAAAAATAAACTTACTACAAGGTAAGCCCGAAGCAGATAATCCTGCAATTACAGCGGAAGCCCCGGGTATAGGAATGACATCTATATTATTTTCATGTGCAGCTACAACTAGCCTATAACCAGGATCATTAATCAATGGTGTACCCGCATCTGATATGAGTGCAATTGACTCCTGATTAATCAATTTTTCAATCAACTGTGAAGTTACTTTCTCTTCATTATGCTCGTGATAAGCAATAATCTTATTGTCAATACCAAGATAATCTAACAATATTTTGCTATGTCTCGTATCTTCAGCAGCAATAAGATCTACCTGCTCAAGTATGTTAATTGCACGCCTTGTAATATCACCTAAATTGCCGATGGGCGTAGCTACTATGTAAAGATAACCTGCCAACTGATTACTCCTAATTTTTTTTCAAAATTATTATCGAAATTTTCCGCTTAATGTTACACAATATATGCATGAGACTTTTAATAATTTTGCTCTTTTTATTGCCTTTTTTATCGGCCTGTGTCACAACAACCTCTAAAGAAGCAGACATACAATTAAATTCTGAAATAAAAGAAATAGAAGAAAATGCTCTTTCATTAATACAGTCTGGTGATTATTCAGAAGCTGCTCGAGAATACCTGAATTTATCTCAAAAGAATGAGAAGCGATTTACGTTTTATATTATAAAAGCAATTGATGCGTTTACTGAAGGAAAGGACTACGACAAGGCATACGAAATATTAATAAAAAATGCTCTCAATAATCAAGATATAGAAATACATATAAGAACTAAAATTTTGAACGCGTATAACGAGCTTGAATCTGGAAAACCTGGAAAAACATTAAATTTACTTAACGAAATAACTGAAGATGAAATACCAAAAAGTTTCAAAATTGCTTTTCATGAAATCTATGCTAAATCTAATCTCGCCCATGGAAATTATATAAAAGCTGCATTGGAACAATTGAAACTAACAGAATACTTAAGTTCGCCGAAAATTATTGAAGATAATAGCCGAAAAGTTTGGGAAATATTTGAATTAATATCGAAATCAGAACTTGAAGATTTACGTCCTGTTGTGCCTGATAAATTATTAAGTTGGCTCGAACTAGCATTAATTAATCAAACATATAAATATCAACCCAAAAAACTTGAAAATACAATTGATGGTTGGGCACAACGCTATCAAAACCATGATGCGTATGATTCTATAACTAAAGAACTTATTAATAAAAGTGCGCAATTTGCTCAACGCCCATCAAAAATTGGCTTACTATTACCCCTAACAGGACAATATAAAAAAACATCTGTTGCTGTGCGTGATGGATTTCTTGCCGCTTGGTATTTAGATAGACAAGAAAAAGCAGATATTGAGATATATAATGCAAACAGTTCGAATATTATTGAAATTTATCAAAAAGCATTGAATGATGGTGTTGACTACATTGTCGGGCCACTTGAAAAAGAAGCAACAAATCAATTATATGGTAATACTAATGCATCTATAAAAATACTCGCCCTCAATCGCCAGGATCTAAAAAATGATCAAAGTGGTAATAAAAATTTATTTCAATTTGGTTTATCCCCGGAAGATGAAGCTGGGCAAGTCGCAAAAATTGCAATATCTGATGGACATAAACGTGCCTTAGTATTAACACCTGATACGCCTTGGGGTAATCGACTTGCAGATGCATTTGTAAAACATTGGCTAGAACTTGGTGGTGAAGTTTCAAAACATACGCGTTTTATAAATAACACCACAGATTTTTCATCACCAGTCAAAGAACTCCTAAATATTGACAAAAGTGAACAACGTGCCCGAGATCTTCGCAATAAGCTCAAGATAAAAATTCATAATATTGAACGACGTAGGCAAGATGCAGATTTCATATTTATAGCTGCTATACCGGAGGATGCGCGTCAATTGATTCCACAACTTCGTTTTCACTATGCTGATAATTTACCTGTATATTCTACTTCACATATTTTTACGGGTATTATCGATAGCGCTAAGGATATTGATTTAAATGACGTAATTTTCGTTGATATGCCATGGATACTTGATACTAAACGACAATTGTCAATTATCCAAGATGCGCTGAATAGGAATTGGTCGCAAGAAAAATCTGGGTACCGCCGCCTATATGCTCTTGGTATTGATGCCTATAATTTAATCCCAAATATAAACCGTCTCAATCATGAGGAAGATAGCTTCATGGTTGGAGAGACAGGTGACTTAACAATAGTTCATGATAATATTATCAAGCGTAATTTGCGTAAAGCTAAATTTATTGAAGGAAAACCGGTATTATTGAATTAAATGCTATCGCTATCTTTGTTATCAGTACGCTGAATTAAAAAAATATTTCGGGCATAATGTAATTTAAATTTTAATGAATTCATATATATGGATGCTACTCAGCGCGTAAAAAATAACTTCCTTGAGAGTATTCGAGTTAAAACTGAATCTCTGGATAAACTAGCCCCTATTATCGCTGATGCAGCAGATAGGATTGCAAATTCTCTGTTAAATAATCGTAAAATTTTAGCTTGTGGTAATGGCGGGTCTGCTGCTGATGCGCAACATTTTTCGGCAGAAATGCTTAATCGTTATGAAATGGAGCGTCCTGGCTTACCAGCTATCGCACTTACTACAGATTCGTCAACATTAACCTCAATTGCAAACGACTATCAGTACGCTGAAATATATTCAAAACAAATACGCGCGCTAGGACAAGCAGATGACGTGCTACTTGCAATTAGCACTAGCGGGGAATCACATAATATTATTCATGCTATAGATGCTGCGCATGACAAGGATATGATTGTAATTGCATTAACGGGAAGGGATGGCGGGCAAGTTAGAAATTTAATAAATAATAATGATTTTGAAATATGTGTGCCTACCAAATCAACTGCGAGGATCCAAGAGGTTCACATTATGATAATTCATTCCCTATGTGATTTAATTGATCTACAATTACTCGGACAGGATGGTTAATTTATGACTCTTTATAAAAAATCTCGTTGGTTTATTTTATTCTTTATA
>JAAZZI010000003.1 GCA_014239225.1 Gammaproteobacteria bacterium | reverse complement strand
AGAAAGTATCCAACTCACTGCTAAAGATAGCGAGTGAAGTTTCTAATAGAGGAGAGCATAACTAATGAAGAAGTTAATTTCATTCAGTAAGTTTTGAAGTTCCGAATAACAGCCTTGGATATCACCTATTGCATAGGTGCTCATTATTAATGAAGTGTATTTGGTGCGGCGAGATTAAATACCGGGATTGTGGCATCAAATTCCATACCATCATCAGCGATCATTTCATAAGAACCCTGCATACAACCAAAATTCTGATCGTAAAAATTATTTTCTTTCTAATACTGTAAAGCTATAGTCAAATTCATTATTTTCGTCTGCATTAAAGCTTTCTCTCGATATCTCTCTCCACTGACTACTTTTATATTCAGGAAACAATGTATCTCCATTGACGCTAGCATTAACTTCCGTGATATAAAGTTTCTCTGCTTTATCCAATGTTTGCGAATATAAAATAGCGCCGCCCATTACTACTACTTCCAATTGTTCTTCACAATATGAGTAAACCTCATCTAATGTATTTTTTACTGTACAACCTTCAGCTAAATATTTCTTATTGTTTGTGAGGATTATATTTTCTCTGCCTGGCAATGGCTTGCCTATAGAATCATGTGTTTTCCTGCCCATAAGAATAGGCTTTCCCATCGTTATTTTCTTAAAATTTTTTAGATCCGATGAAATATGCCATGGCAGAGTACCGCCTCTACCGATGACATGATTTCTATCCATGGCAACAATTATTGATAACTGCATAGTAAGAAAATTAAAAGATTCATATAAAATTTATTAAATAGCGATTGGTGCAGAAATTTTTGAATGTGCCTGATAATTATTTAATTCGAAATGTTCATATCTAAATTTAAATATATCATCGATACCTGTATTTAATTTCATTTGTGGCAATGCATAGGGTTTCCGTTTCAATTGTTCATCAACCTGATCTAAATGGTTTAGGTAAATATGTGCATCACCAAAAGTATGAATAAATTCTCCCAAATTTAATTTAGTCACTTTAGCAATCATCATTAATAATAATGCATAAGAAGCAATATTAAACGGGACACCGAGAAATATATCAGCGCTCCGCTGATAAAGTTGGCATGATAGTTTGCCATCAGCAACATAAAACTGGAAAAGTGCGTGGCATGGGGCTAAAGCCATATTACTAATTTCGCCAACATTCCATGCACTAACAATTAAACGTCGAGATTTGGGATTGCATTTTATTTCTTCAATAACCTCTGTAATTTGATCTACTGTTTTATTTTTTGTTTTCCATGAACGCCATTGTGCCCCATAGACAGGCCCTAAATCACCATCTTTATTTGCCCACTCATCCCAAATTGAAACGCCATTGTCATTTAAATATTTAATATTAGTATCGCCCTGCAGAAACCAAAGTAATTCAAAAATAACCGACTTTAGATGTATTTCTTTTGTAGTTAATAACGGGAAACCCTCATTTAAATCAAACCGCATTTGATAACCAAATACACTAAGCGTGCCTATGCCAGTACGGTCTTCTTTTTTGATACCTTCCGATTTAACATGGTGTAATAGTTCTAAATACTGTTCCACTGTAACTCTCTTTTTTTATAACTACGTTTAATTAATCGTTAATTCGGTACGCCATTATGAAAAATATTGATCCGAATACTACCATGGGTATTGAAAGTAATTGGCCCATTGTTAACCAATCAAAAGCAATGTAACCAATATGTTGATCTGGTGTTCGCACAAACTCAATTAAAAATCTAAACATACCATAACAAATTAAAAATAAACCAGATGTCGCTTTAATTGGCCTTGGTGTTTTAGAAAACCACCAGAGAATTATAAATAAAACCAAACCCTCGAATAATGCTTCATAAAGTTGTGAAGGATGTCGGGTAATTCCGCCAGCTACTGGGTCTGGAAATATCATTGCCCAAGGTAAAGTACTCGGTGCCCCCCAAAGCTCACCGTTAATAAAATTTCCAATCCTGCCGCAACCCAGACCAATAGGAATAACAGGCACAATAAAATCAGTAATTTTAAAAAATGAAGTATTAACCTTATTGCTAAAAAACCACGTAGCGAAAATAACACCAATCAAACCACCATGAAATGACATTCCTCCTCGATGAATGTAAAAAATTTCAAGCGGATGCTCTAAATAATAGGGTAAGTTATAAAAAAGAACTGAGCCGAGGCGCCCCCCAAGAATAACTCCGAGCATTGCAAAAAAAACTAAATCGGCTATTTGCTCATCATTTAACGATAATTCAATGTGATGAGCGCGGTATCGTAATAAAACCCAAGCGCCTAATATGCCAACAACATAACTAATTCCGTACCAGTATATTGATACAAAACCTAAATCGAGAGCGACGGGATTGATATTTGGGTATGAAAGCATGATAAATAAATATTAACATGTAAAAAAAATGAGTTAGCAAACAAAATATTTTCTTGTATCTCAAGAAAATGAGCTTACTCAGTGATCTTTACCGAAAAAGACAGTAAGAAATTACTAAATTTAAGTAAATCTGAGAAAATAACTAACAATTTTCCGCTCCTTAAACTTGATTTAACCATCGAAAACAAGAATGATTAGAAGGCTCAACAAAACATTATATTGCATTGCAATATTATTAAAGTGGAGCTACTGAGAGAATTGCTGAAATAACATATAGTTATATTAAGTGCATCAGTATTAAAAAGAAAAAATCGATTATAGATAGCCTCATCGAGAACAGTGAAATCGCTTTCTATCCATCAATAAATTGGAAAACCTAAAAAAATAGAGGTCTATATAGTAATGGTTACAAAAAATAAAAAACTAGGACGCTGGGTTGATGAAATGACCACGCTTTGCCAACCCGACAATGTTGTTTGGTGTGATGGTTCAAAAGACGAATGGTCAAAAATGTGGGACATTTTGGTAAAAGGCGGCACCGCAAAAAAACTTGACGAAAAAAAACGTCCCAACAGTTACTACATCCGCTCTGTTCCGGCTGATGTTGCACGAGTTGAAGACCGTACTTATATCTGTTCTGAAAAAGAAGAAGATGCCGGGCCCACCAATAATTGGTGTGCACCAAAAGAAATGCGTGGGACATTAAATAATTTATTCAGTGGTTGCATGAAAGGACGCACGATGTATGTCATCCCATTTAGTATGGGTCCGATAGGATCTGATATTGCTCAAATTGGGGTTGAAATTAGTGATTCAGCTTATGTTGTCACAAATATGCACATCATGGCTCGTGTTGGTAACAAGGTATTAGATGTTTTAGGAACTGACGGTGATTTCGTTCCGTGCATTCATTCAGTAGGAGCGCCATTGGCTGAAAATGAAGAAGATGTTCCTTGGCCATGTAATCCCGATAATCGATATATTGTTCATTACCCGGAAACTCGTGAGATTTGGTCATTTGGTTCAGGTTATGGTGGCAATGCCTTACTTGGGAAAAAATGTTTTGCATTACGTATTGCGTCAACCATGGCAAGAGATGAAGGTTGGTTAGCAGAACATATGTTAATTCTTAAATTAACCAATGATGCAGGTGAAATTAAATATGTTGCCGGGGCATTTCCGAGTGCATGTGGTAAAACCAACTTAGCAATGTTAACGCCAACCATCCCTGGCTGGAAAGTTGAAACCATAGGTGATGATATTTGCTGGATGAAATTTGGTAGTGATGGTCAGTTATATGCTATTAACCCAGAAGCTGGCTTTTTTGGTGTTGCACCTGGTACAAGTATGCAATCAAATGCAAATGCTATGTATGCACTTGAATCAAATTCTATCTTTACCAATGTAGGAGAGACTGACGATGGTGATGTGTGGTGGGAAGAAATGACCGATGAACCACCAGCACATTTAGTTGACTGGAAAGGCAATGATTGGACGCCTGATTCTGATACACCTGCTGCTCATCCTAACGCACGCTTTACCGCGCCAGCATCACAATGCCCGGTAATAGCCGACGAATGGGAAGACCCAAAAGGTGTGCCAATTAGCGCAATATTGTTTGGTGGTCGTCGCGCAACGGTTGTTCCTTTGGTTACCGAAGCGCTAGATTGGAATCACGGCACTTTTATCGGCACCATCATTGCCTCTGAAATGACGGCTGCTGCTTTTGGTGCAATTGGACAACTACGCCGTGACCCAATGGCAATGCTCCCATTTTGCGGTTACAACATGGCTGATTACTGGAGTCATTGGCTAGGCATAGGTAAAAAAGAAGGTGCTAAGCTACCAAAGATCTTCTATGTAAACTGGTTCCGTAAGAATGAGGCTGGAAAATTTATGTGGCCTGGTTTTGGTGAAAATAGCCGTGTTTTAAAATGGGTCTTTGAGCGTTGTAATGGTAGTGCTGATGCAATCGATACACCAATAGGCAAAATGCCAACGCTAGACGGAATTGATTTTAATGGCTTAGAAATGAATGAGGCTGATAAAGCTAGTCTGCTTCGTGTTGATGTTGAAGGTTGGTTGCAAGAATTGCCGGGCATTGAGGAATACTATGATAGCTTTGGCAGCCATTTACCAGAAGAATTACGTCAACAAATTAAAGCATTAAAGAAACGCTTAGAATCAACACAACAGGCGGTTGCATAATTTATTCTGTTAAATCTTTTAAATTAAAAGCCCGCTTTGCGCGGGCTTTTTTTATATACTATAAAATAAATGGGGTATTAGATTATGATAGAAATGACTTTTGAATTAGCAGAAAAAATTGCTAAAGCTGCCCATAAAAAATCTGAAGAATTAAATCGCCCAATGAGTGTTTCTATTGTTGATGAATCAGGACGTATGGTTTATTTCTCCCGTGCCGATAAAGCTGGTTTTTATACTTTTGATACATCCAAAGCAAAAGCAATGGCTGCTGCTTCATTTAAACGCTCAACAATGGAAATTGATAGCATTAAAGATCAAAACCCGTTGTTGTGGTTTTCCATACCGAGCGTAATTCCTGGGAACGCGCTCCCAAGCCCGGGTGGGCGCCCCATTATAAAAGACGGACATTGTATTGGTGGAATTGGTGTTGGCGGAGGACTGCCCGATGAAGATGATGCATGTTGTGAAGCAGGTCAGGCAATTATTCAAACTGAGAATTAAAAGGCCACATTAAATTTTACATCCAAATTCACTTTCAAAACGTGATTTAAATTCCTCTATTATAAATGAATGATTTTGTGTCCCATGACAAGATATTTTTATCGACCCCATCAAAGATGCAATCTTTCCTGTTATCTCCAAATCTATATCATTAACAAGGCCATAAAGTAACCCAGCACGATATGCATCACCACAACCTGTTGGATCAGAAATTGATTCTGGTTTCACGCTTGGTATTTCAATTAGTTTTTCTTTAGTGTAAATTTTTGAACCATCTCCACCACATGTAACAATCAACGCTTTAACTTCTTTCGTTATTTCTTTTTCTGATAAACCTGTTTTTTCTTTCATCATTTGCCATTCATAATCATTAACCGTTACCCAAGTTGCCTGTTCAATAAATTGGGCAAGTTCTTCTCCATTAAACATCGGCATACCCTGCCCTGGATCAAAGATAAAAGGAATGTTTTTATCGGCAAACTGTTGTGCGTGCTTCAACATGCCATCACGACCATCAGGCGAAACAATTCCTAAACGGCAAGATTGAACATCGCTAATATTATTTTCTTGAGAATGATTCATGGCCCCAGGATGAAAGGCTGTAATTTGATTATCATCCATGTCAGTTGTTATAAATGCTTGTGCGGTAAATGCGTCTTCAATAATTTTTATATATTTTCGATTAATATTGTGTTTGTCCATCCAATATGCATAAGAATCAAAGTCCTTTCCAACGGTCGCCATAGGTAATGCGATTGAGGGATCTAATAAGTTCAAGTTATAAGCGATATTACCGGCGCATCCGCCAAATTCCCGGCGCATCTCAGGAACAAGAAAAGAAACGTTTAGAATATGTACCTTATCCGGAAGGATATGATTCTTAAACTGGTCTTGAAAAACCATGATATGGTCATATGCCATAGACCCACATATCAAAACACCCATAAAACAAACTCCCCTACGTTATGTATTAAATAATTTTTAAGAAGCCTTCACCAGATTAACGCTATCATTAATGCTTGATTTACTCAGTATTTTTTTTAAAAATTTTCCCGTATGCGATGCGGGATGTTCCGCCAATTCTTCCGGCGAACCAAATGCGATAATCTCTCCGCCACCATCACCACCTTCCGGACCAAGATCAACAATCCAATCAGCGGTCTTAATTACATCAAGATTGTGTTCAATCACAATCACTGTATTGCCATGACTTTTTAATCGATGAAGTATATTAAGTAACTGTTGGATATCATGAAAATGAAGGCCCGTTGTTGGCTCATCAAGAATATAAAGTGTTTTACCTGTATCTCTTTTTGATAGTTCTTTTGAAAGTTTTACTCTTTGCGCTTCTCCGCCAGAAAGAGTCGTCGCATTTTGTCCTAGTTTAATGTAAGACAGTCCAACATCCATCAATGTCTGTAATTTGCGTGCGAGAACTGGGACAGCATCAAAAAATGTTCTTGCCTCTTCCACACTCATCTCAAGTGTTTCATGTATATTTTTACCCTTGTAACGAATATCCAATGTCTCACGGTTATATCTTTTGCCTTTGCACGTATCACAAGGAACGTAGATATCAGGTAAGAAGTGCATTTCATATGTAATTACTCCATCTCCTTCACATGCTTCGCATCGCCCACCTTTAACATTAAAACTAAATCGCCCCATTTTATAAGCGCGAGACCGTGCCTCAGGAGTCGCTGCATATAATTCGCGAATTGGTGTAAATAGACCGGTGTATGTTGCGGGGTTTGACCTTGGCGTACGACCGATTGGACTCTGATTAATATCAACAACCTTGTCAAAATGTTCTAAACCATTAATTGATTTATGAACTGCTGGACTAGTGTTGGCACGATTTATATCCCGTGCAACGATTTGATAGAGCGTATCATTAATTAAGGTTGATTTTCCTGAGCCTGATACACCAGTGATACAGGTCATTAAGCTAACTGGTATCGTAAGATTCACTCGCTTTAGATTGTTACCGCTTGCTCCCTTTAGTTCTAAAACATTTTTTTGATTAAAAGGTGTGCGATGTTCTGGAATTGGTATTTCTTTTTTGCCGGCTAAATATTGACCAGTTAGTGATTTTTTATCCATAGCAATCTCTTTAGGAGTGCCCTGCGAAACAATTTGTCCGCCATGTACGCCTGCACCTGGGCCAATATCTATAACATGATCAGCTGCATTTATTGCTTCCTCATCATGCTCAACTACGATGACAGTATTTCCTAAATCCCGTAGATGGAATAATGTCTTCAGCAAACGTTTATTATCTCTCTGATGTAACCCAATAGAAGGTTCATCAAGAATATACATAACACCGACTAGGCCTGCGCCTATCTGGCTTGCTAATCGAATACGTTGTGCCTCCCCACCAGATAGCGTTTCGGCGCTGCGATCAAGCGTCAGGTAATTTAATCCGACATTGACTAAAAAAATAAGCCTGTCATTAACCTCTTTTAAAATTTTTGATGCAATCTTTCCTCGAGCCCCGGTTAATACTAATGACTCAAAAAATAATTTAGCTTTACTAACAGACATCGCTGTAATATTCGGTAATGTAATACCTTCAATTAGTACATTACGCGCGGATTCATTCAATCGTGTTCCAGAACAAGCTGGGCATGGTTTGTGGTGTTGATATTTTAATAATTCTTCTCTCACCATTGCCGATTCACTTTCAAGATAACGACGCTGTAAATTCGGTATAACACCCTCGAAAGAATGTTTACGAACAACTGTTTTTTTCTCACTTCGTAAATATTCAAACTTAATTTTTTCATCGCCACTACCATATAAAAGAATATCTTGTATATTATTTGAAAGTTCTTTGAATGGTGTATCGATATTAAATTTATAATGAGACGCGATTGAATTAATCATCTGAAAATAATAAATATTTCTTCTGTCCCAACCTTTTATCGCCCCGCCTGGTAAACTTAACTCAATATTTTGAACAACTTTAGTAGGTTCAAAATATTGAATCACGCCCAGTCCATCACATTCTGGACATGCACCTGCTGGATTATTAAAAGAAAATAACCTTGGTTCTAATTCATTTAAACTGTAGCCGCATTTTTTACAGGCATGGCGAGAAGAAAATAATTGCTCGGAGGACTTACTATCAGAATCCATAGACACGATAAGTGCGGTACCTTCCGATAGGCGTAATGCTGTTTCAAATGACTCTGATAAACGCAAACGAAGATCATCTCTAACCCTGAAACGATCAACGACAACTTCTATTGTATGTTTTTTACGTAGCGCAAGTTTCGGAACCTGATCAAGTTCAATAATTTCACCATTGATACGAGCACGAATAAAACCTTCGGCGCGAAGACGCTCAATTATTTGAATATGTTCTCCTTTACGTTCCTGTATAACTGGAGCTAACAACATTAAACGTTCTTCTTCCTTGCGATTTAAAATCAAATCCACCATCTGTGAGATTGTCTGTGCTGCTAGTGGGATCTGATGAATTGGACAATGCGGAATACCAACGCGTGCAAATAACAAACGCAAATAATCATAAATCTCCGTTATTGTACCTACTGTTGATCTAGGATTATGAGAAGTACTTTTTTGTTCAATAGAAATAGCGGGTGACAGACCTTCGATGAGATCGACATCCGGTTTTTCCATCAGCGAGAGGAATTGTCTTGCATAGGCAGACAATGATTCGACATAACGTCTTTGTCCGTCAGCATAAATAGTATCAAATGCCAAAGATGATTTTCCTGAACCGGAAATCCCGGTGACAACAATTAGTTTGTCCCGGGGAATATCGAGATCGATATCTTTTAGATTGTGAGTTCGGGCACCACGTATACGAATCGTATCCATTTATAAATATTTCACTATTTTAGAAACAACCTGCTAATATAAATCCTTTTTTGATCTCAATCCAAATTAAGTTCTATTAAATGAATTCAGTGTCTATGTCAGCTGCAGAATTAAAAGCTGCTTTATCACTCGCATCAGTATTCTTTTTGCGAATGTTGCCGCTTTTTATGATATTGCCGGTTCTCAGTCTCTCAGAGAATACTTACATGTATGCGACACCGCAGTTACTAGGTTTAGCACTGGGTATTTACGGTTTGACACAAGCCAGCCTACAAATTCCATTTGGCATGCTATCAGACCGATGGGGCAGAAAACCAATTATTGTGCTGGGGCTGATTATCTTCGGAATAGGCAGTTTAATTGCAGCAACGGCAGACTCAGTACATGGTTTATTAATCGGGCGTGCGCTCCAAGGTGCCGGTGCAGTTGCAGCAGCACTAATGGCGCTCGCCGCTGACTTAACAAGAAAAGAATGCAGAACCAAGGCCATGGCCTGCATAGGTATCAGTATAGGTGCTGCATTTTCCATCGCCTTTATCTTAGGCCCTATACTGTATGCGTACATCGGAATAAAGGGTTTATTTTATCTTAGTGCTTGCCTATCAATCCTAGCAATAATAACTTTATTAACAATCGTTCCAAACCCTACAAAAAAGGTGCAAAACGTTAATCCGCCTAATTTAAGGGATATAAAATCAGTTTTAGTTAACGCCCCCCTAGTAAAACTCGACATTAGTATTTTTTCATCTCATCTAATATTGATGGCAAACTTTGTCGCCATACCTATTACCTTAAGAGATAGTATGCAGCTAGCTACTATATCTCATTGGCAGGTTTATCTAACCGCTATATTCGCATCCTTATTCATTATGGTGCCCTTCATTATGTTTGGAGAACGACTTAAAAAAGAAAATTTATTTCTGATTCTAAGTATTTTATTAATCATGCTTTCTCAGATTGGTCTAGCATTATTTGGTTTGAGCTTAAATTTTATTATTATTTTCTTAGTTTTATTCTTTGGTGCTTTTAATTACCTAGAAGCATTGTTGCCCTCGAAAGTTTCGAAAACTACCCAAAAAAATACAAAAGGTACCGCGTTAGGTGTTTATTCAACTTCACAATTTATTGGAATTTTCATCGGTGGGCTAGCAGGTGGTTTCTTTTATCAGCAATTTGGCCTGATAAGTGTTCATTTATTTTGCCTGTTTATAACTTTTTTGTGGTTATTACTGATGCTATTTTTCTCTAAAAATGAAAACCTAGGTAAAAATGAACTTGAAGAAGAAGCGGTCTGAAGCGAGAATACCAATAGAAAAGTGGGCGGTATAATTATGGCTCACACATTATAAACATCGGGAGATACTCACAATGGCAAGGGGTGTAAATAAAGTCACACTAATTGGTAATCTAGGTAATGATCCGGAAGTAAGGTATGGCAAAAATGGTAACGCCGTTGCTAATGTTAGTCTGGCTACAGCTGAATCATGGCGTGATAAAGACAGCGGAGAGCAACAAGAACGAACCGAATGGCATCGCGTCGTATTTTTCGGTCGACTTGCCGAAATTGTCAGTGAATATTTACATAAAGGCTCGCAAGTTTACGTTGAGGGTCGACTCCAAACCAACAAGTGGCAAGATAAAGAAGGAAATGATCGCTACACAACACAAATCGTAGCTAATGAAATGCAGATGCTTGGAGGTCGAGGTGGCACCTCAGCTAATAAAGAACCCGCGCCTAATAAAGATCCTGCTCCTGATAGTCCAGTTGATAGTTCGCCAAAACAAACCCCGCCATTAGCTGAATCACCAGCTGATGATTTTGACGAAGATATTCCTTTTTAGTAAAAAATTTAAAATCGATAAATAATCAATATTTTCTATCCTATACTTTAAGGAACCCTATTAAATTGATTGATACTCAAATCAACTCACTAAAAATTCGTCGTACAAAAATAATTGCTACCCTTGGGCCTGCGAGTAGTAAGCCCGAACAAATCAAAAACTTGATTAATGCAGGTGTAAATATTTTTAGGCAAAACTTCTCACATGGTGAGCACAGTTATCATAAAGAAACCTATGCACAGATACGTAAAGTTGCAAAAGAACTAAATACAACCGTTGGTATTTTAGCTGATCTCTGTGGCCCAAAAATACGCACGGGTAAATTTAAAAATGACAAAATAGAATTAAAAAATAATCAATCAGTGGTTGTAACAACACGTGATATTATTGGAACATCAGATTTAATTCCCTCTCAATACTCAGAATTAGCAAAAGATGTTGAGATAGATGATCGTATTTTACTTGCAGATGGCACACTTGAATTTAAAGTTAATAAAATCATTGATACAGAGATCGAGTGTACTGTTGTTTATGGAGGGGTATTAAGTAATCATAAGGGAATCAATCTTCCCGGCGTTAAAGTATCTGTACCATCATTAACTAAGAAAGATAAAGCCGATGCTAAGTTAGCTCTTGACTTAGGTGTTGATTTTCTGGCGCTTTCATTTGTCCGTTCAGCATCAGACATTCAAGATTTAAAAGAATTAATCAACGCACATTCCGGTAACGCGCTAATAATTGCTAAAATCGAAAAACCTGAGGCGCTTGATAATGCTGATGAAATACTTGAAGTTGCTGACGGGATTATGGTCGCACGCGGTGATTTGGGTGTTGAACTTAACCCAGAACAAGTCCCTGTTGCTCAACACCAATTAATTGATTTAGCCCGCAAAAAATTCAAGCCCGTTATCGTAGCAACTCAGATGTTAGAATCGATGATCGAAAACGCAAGACCAACTCGTGCTGAAGTAACGGATGTTGCCTATGCAGTAACACTGGGTACTGATGCAATTATGCTATCTGGAGAAACAGCGGTAGGTGCTTTTCCAGTAGATGCGGTAAAAATGATGGATCGAATAGCCAGACAAACAGAATCATATCTATGGACAAATAATGCCTATGGATCAAAAGTCAGGTATGACTCCAGCAAAGCAGCAATCCCGATTTGGGATGCAATAGCTAATTCGATGTCCCAGCTGGCCCATGATCTCAGAGTACGCGCTGTTGTTGTTATTTCTAAAAGTGGTATGTCGGCGGCGACTATGAGCTCAGCTAGACCAGCCGCGCCTGTGATTGCAATAACTAAAACTATGGATGTATGTCAAAAAATCTTAATGCACTGGGGTATCGTACCCGTGCTTTCTAACGATATAGAAGAAACAAATTTTAGTGATTTAGCCCGTAATATAGTCGTTGAAAAAAAACTGGCTTTAAAAGGTCAGAAAGTTCTTTTAGTTCAGGGTTTTCAGAATGATGATGCCCTTAATAAACCCTCAGTCACAGTACTAACTATTTAAATTTGCGTTGTTTATGAATTGGTATTGCATCATCGGCCGCGGCTTGATAACACATACTAAAAGCTTCAAAACTATTAAGTGCTTGCTCAATATCTTTATCATCACGTATTTGGAAACAATCGATACCGCAACGTTGCATAAAAAATAATTGATCTTGTAAAACATCACCAATTGCCCTTAGTTCACCTTTGTACCCATAACGTTCACGTAAAAGACGTGCATGTGAATATGAACGCCCGTCTTTAAATGTAGGAAAATCCAAAGCAATAATTGAAAAGAATTCTAAATCATCGACTAAAGATTCTGTTTCAATTGAGCCATCAATCCAAATGGCATGGTTTTTTTTACTTTTCAAAAGTATATCGCGATTAGCCTGCCAAAATGAAAATGGTAAAATAACACTGCCTTCAGGGATTGAGGCTGAACTATCAAGTTTGTGTATCAATAACCATTCATCATCGATAACTGACCTATCTTTAATTACTCGCATAAACATTTTCCTTAAAAGGCCCAATACCAACTCGACGATAAGTATCAATAAAACGTTCATTTTCTTGACGCAGGTCAACATAAACATCAAGTAATTTCCCGATCACATTGGCAACTTCCTTTTTTTCTACTGCAGGACCGAGACGATCACCCAAAGATGCATCATTTTCTGCTGAACCACCCAGCGTTAATTGATAAAATTCTTCACCTTTCTTGTCAACACCAAGAATTCCAATATGCCCAACATGATGATGTCCGCAGGCATTCACACACCCTGACATTTTTATTTTTATATCGCCTATATCATTCAAGTAATCCATGTCATCAAATTTTTCATTAATTTGTTTTGCTATTGGTATTGAGCCCGCACTAGCTAACGAACAAAAATCTAATCCGGGACAACAAATCATATCTGTTAAAAGCCCAATATTAGATGTAGCAAGATTTTGAGTTTCTAATTTTTCCCATAAAGAGAATAAATCAGCTTGCTTAACATTAGGTAGTACAAGATTCTGATCATGAGTGACAATAATTTCTCCAAAACTATATTGATCGGACAAATCTGCTATAAAATCCATCTGCTCATCAGTGGCATCTCCCGGTGCAATTTTAGGGGCTTTTAGTGAAATCACCGCAGCCTCGTAACCGGGTATTTTGTGTGGATACAAATTTCTTCCCGCCCAATTTGAAAAAGCACTATTAGATTTTTTTGCTTCGTTGAAACTATTTACATCGACAGCATTTTCATCGTAAGCTGGAGAGGTAAAGAAAGATTGAGCGTGGTCAATATCCTTTTGCTCAAGTTTTAAAACACCTTCTTTAATATGTTCCCATTCTGCTTCAACTTGTTTGCCAAACTCTTCTTCGCCAACGGCATTGACTAATATTTTAATACGCGCTTTATAGATGTTGTCCCTACGCCCAAAACGATTATAGACACGTAATATCGCCTCTATGTATGACAGTAAATATTTCTTTTCAAGAAAATCCCTAATGCATTTACCGATATAAGGAGTTCTTCCTAAACCACCGCCAACAAAAACACTAAAACCTACTTCGCCCTTTTGATTGCTAACTAAATACAATCCAATATCATGAACCTGGGCTGCAGCGCGATCACCCTCTGCGCCAGATACTGCAATCTTGAACTTTCTTGGTAAAAATGAAAATTCAGGATGAAATGTAGACCATTGTCTTATGATCTCACAATACGGTCTTGGATCCTCAAGTTCGTCTTTTGCTATACCTGCGAACTGATCTGATGTTGTATTCCGTATGCAATTACCACTAGTTTGTATGGCGTGCATTTCTACAGTTGCCAAATCCGCTAGAATATCTGGAACTGTCTCAAGTGCCGGCCAATTAAATTGTATATTTTGTCGCGTACTAAAATGACCATATCCCTTATCATATTTTCTTGCAATATGCGCAAGCATTCTGAGTTGTTTACTAGATAACAGACCATATGGGATAGCGACCCTTAACATAGGTGCATGAGTCTGAATATAGAGCCCATTCATCAAACGTAATGGACGAAATTCATCATCGCTTAAATCACCCGCTAGAAAACGACGAGTCTGATCACGAAATTGTTGCACTCGCTCATTTACGATAGCGTGGTCGTAATTGTCATATTTATACATAACTAATATACCTTGTGATCTATGCTAATCCCTTCTTGCTTACCAAACAATTGACTTTGTTTATCTGACATCACAACATCCTCTATAAAATAAGTTAAAAATATAAGAGGCAGCCTAATTAATCGAAGCTAAGTGAATGCAGAGCTTAGTCACAAAAAAACCCGCATTCAGCTTGAGCTAAAGCAGGTTGTCTCTTTAGCGGTATTTTTATTGCGCCCGCAAGCTGATTTCAAATCGGCGCATTTGTTAAAAATAGTCAATATCTTGCCCAATGTCAATTATTTGAAGGTTTAATTCAAGGCAGATGTTCTTTGGCCAGATAATCATGCGTCCTCATTTCTTCAAGACGACTTTGTGTTCTTTTAAAAGATTCGGCTAATCGTTTTCCTTGATAAAGTTTAGCGGGGGCTGCTTCTGCCGTAATAATTAATTTAACATTACGATCATAGAACTCATCAATTAATATTATCAGTCGTTTTACCACATCATTATCGTTATCGTTCATCACTGGAATATTTGCAATAAGAACAGTTTGATATTGTCTTGCAATCTCAATGTAATCAGCCACGCCCCGCGGTCCGGCGCAAATCGCTTTGAAGTCGAACCAAACAACACCATCTCCACATCGTACTGTCTCGATTTCCCGGTCTTCTATTTCAAGAATACTAGCTTCATCACCTTTATTTTGGCATACATGTATAAAATCATCTTCAAGAATAGCGTTTGCATTGTCATCAAGTGGTGAATGGTATATTTCGGCATGATCGAAAAATTCCAATCGATAATCAATGCCTGAATCAATATTGACGACCTTTGTATTTTTCTTTAACAAGGAAATTGCAGGTAAAAAACGATCTCTCTGTAGACCGTCATAGTAAAGCTGGTCTGGATGTTGATTCGATGTCGCAACAAGCACAACATTTCTTTTAAATAAAGCTTCTAATAAACCTCCAAGCAACATTGCATCAGTAATATCTGAAACATGAAATTCATCAAAACAAATAATTTGTGTTTTTTGTGATAATCGATCAGCGATAATTTCTAATGGGTTTTCAATATTAGACAACTCTTTAAGCTCTTTGTGTATGTTCTGCATAAAACGGTGAAAATGAATTCTCCATTTATTTTCAAACGGCAAACAATCAAAAAAACAATCAACGAGATAAGTTTTTCCACGACCCACACCGCCCCAAAAATATAGCCCAATAATTTTATTTTCAGTTTTTATTCCCAGTAAAAATTTCAATTTCTTTAACAAGAAATTCTCGTTCGGTTGTTTCGTACACAAATCTACAAATAGTTTTTGTAAATCTATAACTGCTGCTTCCTGAGATAGATCAGCATTAAAGCCGTCTGAATTAAGATCGTTTTTATATTTTTCTAATGGGGTCTGCATTTTTAATTATTTTTATGTATTATTAGCTCATATATGGTTACGCAACAAAAGCTAGTCAAAGTTAAAACTGAAATAGTACCATGAGCCGACCATGCTTCCAGTATTAGTACTGTTTCTATTATTTATTATCTTACTTTTTCCCCAATTCTGGGTAAAAAAAGTAATAAAAAAATATAGCGAACCAATTGAAACACTGCCGGGTACCGGCGGAGAGTTTGCTCAGCATTTGATTAACCGTTTTGAATTAGATGAGGTTACAATCAAGAAAGTTGAAAATGGAAACGATCATTATAACCCTGAAACAAAAACAATCTGTCTCTCTGAATCGAATTATGATGAGAAATCATTGGCTGCAGTGACAATCGCTGCACACGAATTTGGGCATGCACTCCAGCATAAAACTGATTACAAACCATTATTATTAAGAACTAAATTAGCAAAAATTGCCGCTATTGCAGAAAAAATTGCATCCATTATTTTAATTAGCTCGCCTTTTGCGTTTATTTTGGTGAAGATACCCATTGCTGGGTTTATTATGTTATTGGCGGGTTTTACGATTATGTGTTTGCCAATTATTCTTCATATCTTTACTTTACCAGTAGAATTTGATGCAAGTTTTAATCGGGCGCTTCCAATTTTAAGTGAAGGGGAATATTTATCAGAATCAACAATGCCGATTGCAAAAAAGATTCTTACGGCGGCGGCGCTTACCTATGTCTCGGCCTCATTAAGTAGTCTGCTCAATTTTTATCGGTGGTTCCTGATACTCAGGCGTTAGATAGATTAAAAAATTATGGTCCCTATACCCAACGAACTGATATTTATTGCATCCTGCATCGGGATTGTTGTTCTTTTTTTAATCTTTTCAAAAAGAAAGAATGCTGACCAAAATATAGTACGTGATGAACTTCGTCTCGGGCGTAACGAAAACTCCGATAGTGCACGTAAATTACGAGAAGAAGTAGTAAAAACGATAGAAGAAAAAAGTAGATCGCAACGAGAATCTATCGATAACCTGCACAATGTAATAGACAAACATCTTAAACACCTGCAAGAAAGTAATGAAAAAAAATTAGAACAAATGCGACAAACTGTAGATGAAAAACTTCAATCTACATTAGAAAAAAGATTGGGAGAATCATTTAAAATAGTTGGGGACCAACTAGAGGCAGTTCAACGTGGTCTAGGTGAAATGCAAAGCCTGGCAACTGGCGTTGGTGATTTAAAAAAAGTCCTAACTAATGTTAAAACAAGAGGAACATGGGGTGAGTATCAACTCGGTAATATTCTGGAACAAATATTAACACCAGATCAATATGCAAAAAATGTTAAGCCAAAAGAAAGTTCAGATGAAATCGTAGAATATGCAGTTCGTCTTCCAGGACACGGTAATTCATCACAAGTATGGCTGCCCATTGACTCTAAGTTTCCTCAGGAAAGTTACATTAGATTAAAAGATGCCTCAGAAAAATCTGATACTGATGCTATTGAAAAGGCATCGGCTGAATTAATTCGTACCATTAAGAAGTCAGCAAAAGATATTTCTGATAAATACATTGATCCGCCACATACAACTGATTTTGCAATCATGTTCTTACCTACAGAGGGTTTATATGCAGAAATAGTAAGACAGCCAGGAATGCTAGATGATCTACAACATCAGCGTATCGTCGTTGCAGGGCCCACAAATTTATCCGCTATCTTGAGTAGCCTAAGCATGGGTTTCAGAACTTTAGCAATCGAAAATAGATCTAGTGAAGTTCGAAGAATATTATCTGCGGTAAAAACTGAATTTAGTGCGTTTGGCGATGTCCTATCAAAAGTGAAAACTCAACTTGATAGAGCCTCAGGAACAATTGACAAAGCAGGTGTCCGAACAAGGGCGATGCAAAAAAAATTGAAAGATGTCGAAGAATTACCAACTGAAGACTCTACTAAAATTCTTGGTTTTGGCTCAGAAAAGCATATAGATAGTGAAAAAGATTAACTTTAGCCATCTATCAAAATTTAACATAAATTAACCAACAACCATTATTAAAAATGAAACTAGAAGGCATTATATTCGATGTAGATGGTACAATTGCTGATACTGAAGATATTCACCGTCAGGCATTCAACAAAGCTTTTTCTGAATATAATCTTAACTGGCATTGGTCAAGAGAAAAATACCATGAGCTATTATTTATCTCTGGCGGAAAAGAAAGAATCAGAAAATGTCTGACTGAAGACAACACAATCAACATAGATAATAGCTTCATCAAAGAACTGCATGAATGTAAATCAGAATATTATCGTTCTATGCTAATAAGTGCTGATATTAAACTTCGCCCGGGTATTAAAAGATTAATCACTGAGGCAAAGAACCTTAATATAAAGCTTGGAATCGCGACTAATTCCTCCAGCGCAAATTTTACTACTCTGATTAAAAAAAATTTGGATACTCAACCCGAACAATTGTTTAACACGATTGTCACAAGCGATATTGTTTTAGAAAAAAAACCATCTCCGGAAATTTACCATAACGCATTATTGAACCTTAACTTATCCGCTGAAAATTGTGTTGCCATTGAAGATACAGCAAATGGCAATATCTCCGCCTTGACTGCAGGTTTACGCACTATTATCACAACACATGCCTATACAAAGGATAGTGATTTCAACGGAGCATCTTTAGTGGTAAATAATCTAGGTGAGCCTGATAGTACATTTAGTGTTAATAAAAACTTTGATTGTAAAAATACGTACGTAGATGTTGAATTATTAAACAAGATAGTTACAAGTAAAAATGACTTTTTACAAAAAGAAGAATTGCTGAAAGTTAGTGAGCGTATATAAATTAAATATTTATTAATGATTGTCTTATTTATTTTTTAATAACAATAAATGTTGCCATATTTCCTCTAACTATTCTAAACAAAAGTGCATTCTCTTTTTTATCAACAGCTAATAAAAATTCATCCAGATTTTTAATCGGACCTTTATTGACTGAGGTAACAACATCATTAGCCCTGAGACCACTTTTCCATGCAAGACTGCCACGCTGAATATCTAAGATCAGTACACCCTCGATCTTGCCATAATAAGGACTGCCTTTTTGAATATCACCAACAGTGACACCTCGGAGTAATTCATTGCTTACCTTGGGTTTTGTTTCTTCTTGAGTACTCTCATCAACTAATACAATAAACTCAGACTCTTTACCGTCACGTAGTAGCTTAAACTTGATTTTTTCTCCAACAGGTAAAAGACCGATTCTATTTCTCACATCATTTGCATTTCTTATTTTTTTACCATCAATTGAAATAACAATATCGCCTGGAAGTAAACCGGCTTTATCAGCTGGAGAATCTTTAAGTACTTTATTAATCAATGCGCCATTCTTTTTACTCAGACCAAAAGCCTCAGCAAGTGCCGGACTAATATCCTGAATACTAACCCCAAGAAAACCACGCTTTACTTCGCCCGTATTAAGAATTTGCTCCATTATTCGTAATGCAAGATTAATTGGTATCGCAAAACCAATACCATGGCTCGCACCACTTTGAGAAAAAATTGCTGTATTTATGCCAACAAGCTCTCCTCTGAGATTAACCAATGCGCCGCCTGAATTTCCTGGATTAATTGATGCATCAGTTTGAATAAAATCTTCGTATTCTTCGATACCCAAACCACTACGACCGAGCGCACTAATGATTCCTGAAGTCACCGTTTGACCCAAGCCAAATGGATTACCTATAGCAACAACAAAATCACCCACGCGTAAATCATCTGAATCCGTTGTTTTTAATGCCGTTAAGTTTTCAGTTGGCATTTTAAGCACCGCAATATCAGTCTCCGGGTCCGCCCCAACAATTTCAGCTTCAAGTTGTCGGCCATCCCGTAGCGTCACTGTAATTTGTATCGCATTTGCAATAACGTGATTATTGGTTAATACCAATCCACGTTTTGAATCAACGATTACCCCTGAACCTAAACTGCTTGTTTTACGCTCAACGGGTTGGTCAGGAATTTTAAAAAAATGTCGGAAAAAAGGATCTGAAAATAATGGGCTTTGGCGTTGCTTAACACGACCTTCGGTAGCAATATTCACCACTCCAGGAGTCACATCATCTAACATTGGAGCAAGACTGGGTAACTCTCCATACGGTAAAACAGCATTTGCTGAAACAGTTAAAAACGAACACACTGCAAATAAAACAGCGGATAAAAACTTCGGAAACGTATTAATCATATTTTTACTAGTTGTGATATTTTTATTTATTAGTGAAGTATCGTATGTGATAAGTTCAATAAAAAACAAGCTTATATATTAAAAATAACAGAAAAGGCCAAATATTAGACCTTTTCTGTAATTTGTCTTAACTTTTGACTTCTATTTTACGTGGTTGCACTTTTTCATGTTTCGGAATGACAACCTCTAAAATACCATTATTTCCTTTGGCTTCAATACGCTCACTATCAGCTGTATCTGGCAAACTAAAGCGTCTATAAAAAGTTCCGCATGTACGTTCTACACGTTTGTAAGTTTTATTATCATCTTCCATTTGCGAATGTCGTTCGCCTTTAATGGTTAACACGCCCTTCTCCATCATAATCTCGATATCCGTTGGACTGACGCCTGGAACGTCTGCAATAATCAAGAAGCGATCTTTCTCTTCTTTTATATCAACTGCTGGGCGCCAATGGCCTGTTGAAGTATTTGAATAATAGCTATCGCTATCTGAATAAGACAAATTACTTAACTGTTGATGAAACTTATCTAAAAGACTCCATGGTTCATGATTTACTAAAAACATTTTAACCTCCGAAATTTAGTTCTGTGTTACTAACTAAACAAATTGGGGCGTACAAATATTTTTCAAGAGGTAAGTTTATAATTAAATACGGTAGGCTGTTTTCGTCATAAGTTTTGATGCCAACATCATTAAACGCTTAATGCCTTCAGGTAACTTTTTTGCGCCACGCGTTTCTGCTGCTGCTGCGTGATGTGATTCATCTTCGCGCATTTGTTCTAAAATAGCCCTGCTCCGTTCATCGCCTTCCGGTAATTCTTCCAGATGTTTTTCAAGATGCCTTACCACTTGATGCTCTGTTTCTGCTATAAAACCTAAATTCCATTTATCGCCAAAAACTCCCGCAAGGACACCAATACCAAACGAACCTAAATACCAAATCGGTATTAAATAGCTAACGTGGCCATCTAATTCATTTAATCGTTGCTCGCACCAATCAAGATGATCGATTTCTTCATCAGCAGATTGCTTCATTATCTTTTTTAATTCATCGTCGACAGCGGTAAGTGCCTGCGCCTTGTATAGTGCTTGTGCTGCAATTTCACCAACATGATTAACGCGCATTAAACCTGAGACATGTTTTTTTTCTTGCCCATTAAGCTCAGGTTGCGGGTGAGCTTTAGCCGGATATTCTCTTTGAATCTCCCTGTCACCTGATTTTGAGAATTCACCTAGCAGATTATCAATATGTATAATGAACTCATCTAGCTTGCTAAATTGTCGTTTATTCATAAAGTACTCAATATTATCATTCAGATTGGTAATTTCACTGTATATATTATTGACAGTCTAGAGGGCAATCCGTACTATTCCACCTCTTTTTTTCCCCAAAAAGGGAACACTTACAAAATAAGCATGAAAACTTACAGCGCAAAACCTGATGATATCAAACGTGATTGGTATGTTGTCAACGCCGCCGGCAAGACGCTGGGACGTTTAGCATCTGAAATTGCGATACGTCTTCGGGGAAAGCATAAGGCAGAATATACACCACACATGGATACTGGTGATTATATTGTTGTTATCAATGCAAAGGATGTGCGTGTCAGTGGTAATAAACAAAAGGATAAAATCTACTATCATCATACTGGCTATCCAGGCGGGATCGAATCGATTAATTTTGAAAAGTTGATTCAAAAAAAACCAGAACAAGTTATTGAAAAAGCGGTAAAGGGTATGCTGCCAAAAGGCCCGCTAGGCAGAGAAATGTTCCGCAAACTCAAGGTTTACGCAGATGACCAACATCATCACGCAGCACAACAACCGCAAGTACTGGAGATTTAGAAAATGGCAGACCAAATCTGTTACGGCACCGGAAGACGCAAAAGCTCAACAGCACGTGTTTTTTTAAAACGTGGTAGCGGTCAAATCACAATCAACAATCGTACGATTGAACAATATTTCGGGCGCGAAACCGGGCGAATGATTGTGCGTCAACCACTTGAAACAGTAGAGATGGCCAAGGATTTTGATTTCAATATCACAGTCGCCGGCGGTGGAATCTCTGGGCAAGCCGGTGCAATACGTCATGGTATTACTCGTGCGCTGATGGTCTACGATGAATCCTTACGTAAACCACTACGCCAGGCAGGATTTGTCACCCGTGATGCGAGAGAGGTAGAACGAAAGAAAGTCGGTCTGCACAAAGCACGAAAACGACCTCAATACTCGAAACGTTAATACCAGTAACACCCCTTTGGGGGTTTGTGTAACGGTAGCACTACGGACTCTGACTCCGTCAGTAGAGGTTCGAATCCTCTACCCCCAGCCAATAAAATCAATAACTTAGAATAATATCCTTAGATTATGTAATGGATATGATAGATAA
>JAAZZI010000039.1 GCA_014239225.1 Gammaproteobacteria bacterium | reverse complement strand
AATTTCTTTCCATTTGTTTATTATTTTCTTAACTTTCTCTTCATCATATTCAGGTATTGATGCCTGCCATTTACCATTATTTAACCGAATTGTATATTCGGGAAACTGAATTGAAATAATATTCGTTTTATCTGGCAGTAATTTAGTTTCAGCAAAATAAGCGGCATTAGTTGTTAACTGAGGAAAATAAAAATCATCAATCATGTGGATCTTTTTATTAAATAAAATATAACGTCTTTGATTAATAGGATTATTGGTTCCAAATGAAAATTTATTTTCATTTAATTCTAATATAACGGCCGGGCTTCTAAGAGCAAACTGTGCTATATCAACCTCATCCAAATTGAATTGATTGTATGACTTGGTTTCAAGAATTTTTAGTATAGATTCAATTCGAGCCCTGTTAGCTTGAAATTGTAATGGCGTAATCATATTCCATACCCCATCGCTTTTACTAAAAGATAGATTATCGAGATTTTTTCTTTGCACGTTAATATTAATGATACTTTTTTGATTTATAGAAGATAAAGGCAGTAATTCATCTTCAATTTCATTTTTGTTGAAAAAAATAATTACTGATAGTACAAAAATAATGACAAGTAGAGAAATATTAATCCATATTCTTTGATTCACGCTATTGTTTTTTTCTCCTAAATTGAATAAAGACGCCAACGGCTATTAAAATTATAGGAATCAAAAATAGAAAGCCCACACCAAGAATACCTAATATTATAAACGGTGTTTTTAATTGCGCATCCATAACTGTTTTTGAAGGGATTAAAACAAAATCATCATCATTACTTAACCAGTTAATCATGCGCCCTCCTAATTCACCGTTGCCATTACTGGAAAAGTAACCATTAGACAAAAAATCTCCATCACCTATTACTAAAATACGTTGTGATTTAGTTATTAATTTATCATCTTCTTCTTTTTCAATATCTCTTTCCATACTCAATCCTAATATAAATGGCCCTTGAGTTTCGGTATCGACGTTAAATTCAATTTCGCCTTTTAGTTCTCCCGTCTCATTCCAGGTGTGTTTCCCTGTGCTTAGTATAGGTCTGGTTGTCCACAGCTCTGATTCTTCTATATCAATTGCGCCTGCCACTGGGAAAAGTGTTACAAAATCGAAGTCTTTGGTAATAGGATGTGCTTGATACAAACTTTTTGTAATGAAGGCAATAGTTGGGTCTTTAATCCCAATCTCTTGACCAACTGTATCAATTATTACGCCTTGGCGGAATTCAATCGACAATTTTTCTGCTAACTTATCTAATTTATGTAGTGACCCCGGATCGTGCAACCATAATAAATTACCGCCGTTATCAATATAATTTAGAATAGTCTCAACTTCGTTTGAAAAATAGTCACCAGTTGGGCCAGCAATTACTAGTATTTTAGTATTATCAGGAATTATTTTTGCTTCTAAAAGGTTAATCGGTTGAATACGGTAACCTTCTTTTAAGAGATTATTGGCCCATCCACCTAAATCCTCCCTTGCCGAACTTAATGCACTACGTTCATCATGCCCCTCAATAAAAGCAATCCATCTTTCTTGATTGCGTAGAAGTCTTTTTAATGTATTAGCAAATACTTGCTCGTTATCTGTTTTTAAATGTTCAGTTCGCCCTTTATAACGAACGATAATTTCACCATCAACAGTAATACCTAGATTGCGTGTTTCATCTGGCGCAGTATCTGGGTTTACAAACCTTAAGACTATATTTGATTTATGACGCTGATATTTACCAATAAATTTTTTTATTGCGGGACGCAAAAAAGGTGTTTCACTCGCATAAGAAGTTATTTCAATTTTTTCAGGCATTCTGGCCAAGAGCCCAAGGCTTACATCTGATAATGAGTGTCTACCATTAGCAGTCCAGTCATACTCGACGGGGTTTTTATAAGTAAACCAAGCCAATAAGACAGCAGAAATAATAAGCAAACAAAGCATAAGCGCACTATTTAATTTAATTTTTAATCTCTTCTTCTTTGTTATAAACATAAACTAGTCATCCATATATTCGTTCTGTATCAAGACGCCAGATACATAAAATGATGAAAAATATAGTCAAAAGAATGTAATAGAAAAAGTCGATTGAATTAAATAATCCACTTAAAAAATTATTATAATGGTCAACTAAAGACAAATAAGAAAATATTTCAGCGGTTTCTAATGATGAGTTTGTTCCGCCAATTTTTATAATCAAGAGAAAAAATAAAACACCAAATGTACTAATGGCAGCTATAGTGGGGGAATTAGTAAGAGAAGATAAAAATAATCCGATTGATGCAATAGAAGTCATAAGGAGCAATAAACCAATAAATGCAGAAGCAACTTGGCCCAGATCAAGATGTGTTCCAAACAATAAAGAGGCAGGCATTAAAGTAATCAACATCAAAATCAATATATAAAATATTGTTATACCGAAAAATTTACCTAATACTATCTCAGTTATACTTATTGGCGATGAGAATAATAATTTTATTGTTCCTAGTTGACGTTCTTCAGCAATTAAACGCATAGTAATCAAAGGGGATATTATTAATATAACGTAGGCGGCAAAGCCATACATTGTAGAAACCACAGCGTCAGTCAAACCAGAGGCCACAGAAGCTGGTTGTAAATATGCAACTAGTGGAACATAGAAAAAAATTGCCACTAAAAATTGAACTAGAGCAAGAATTATCCAGGCAAGTGGTGATTTAAAAAAACGCCGTAATTCATTGCTAGCAATCAAAATTATATTATTAATCATACTGAATTTTTCTTTAACTATTGGATACTATCTTCGGTTAAACGCATAAAGGTCGATTCAAGCGAATCGCCATTTGCCAATAATTCTTTTAAATATTGGTCTAACACAATACTTCCATTATTTATAATTAATACACGATCACAAATAGCTTCAACCTCAGAGAGTATATGAGTAGAGAGCATAATACTGTGGTCTTTACTTAGTTCTAACATTAATTTTCTTATTTCAAGAATTTGTTTGGGGTCAAGACCAGAAGTTGGTTCATCAAGAATAATAACCGCAGGCGTATGAATTATTGCCTGTGCTATACCAACACGCTGTTTATAACCTTTTGAAAGGTTTTGTATTAAACGTTTACCAGAAGTTTCTAAACCACAACGTCTTTTACAAGATGTAACTTTTTCACCGAGATTAACTTTTTTAATGCCGCGTAACTTTGCTGTATAGAATAAATATTCGTCCACCGTTAAATCATTATATAGTGGCAATTGTTCTGGTAAAAAACCAATATTTTGTTTAGCTTGTTGGGGGGCATCTTGAATGTCATAACCTGCGATATTAACGGAACCATTATTAGCAGCAATCACACCACAAATAATTTGCATGGTTGTTGATTTGCCAGCACCGTTTGGGCCTAGTAATCCAAGAATTTCGCCATGGGGGAGGTCGAAACTTACATTTTCTATTGCACATTCTTGACCATAAAAGCGCGAAAGATCATGGGCGGATATAAGGGGTTTATTTTTTTTCATAGCGCAGTCGTAAAAATAGCGCTGAATAACACTATTTTATTTTTGATTCTTTATATATAACGTGTTTTCGAACGACAGGATCAAATTTTTTAATTTCTATTTTATCCGGCGTGGCACGTTTATTTTTTGTTGTTGTATAGTAGTGGCCAGTATTCGCAGAAGAGACAAGTTTAATTTTATCACGCATTAGCAACTACCTTAGATTTTTTATCACGGGCACGCATATCAGCAAGAACATTTTCAATACCTTTTTTATCAATAATTCGGACACCTTTTTTACTGACAAGTAACCTGATCCAACGATTTTCGCTTTCTATCCAGAAGCGTCTTGATTGTAAATTAGGCAAAAAACGGCGTTTCGTTTTATTATTTGCGTGGGATACATTATTCCCAGCCATTGGTCTTTTACCTGTTATCTGACAAACTCGTGACATTGTTAATTCTCTATATTACTGAAAAAAAAGCGAGCGCGGATTGTACATCGATTAAACCCTGAATCCAAGCATTGTACGGGCCAGGCATTTTTAATAATCGTTAATGACCATATTTAAAGCGCTGAAACTTCATACTACTTGAATGGATAATTCAGGTAAAATCAAAATATTATGCATAAATTAATTGGTAAACGAATTGTTTTGGGTGTCACCGGCGGTATTTCCGCCTATAAAGCGGCTTTTTTGGTCCGTCTTTTGAGGAAAAACGGAGCTAACGTCCGTGTTGTTATGACACAAAGTGCCACCAAATTTGTGACACCTTTGACTTTCCAGGCCTTGTCAGCAAAACCGGTTCACACAGAATTACTTGATTTAAATACAGAGACAGCCATGGGCCATATTGAGTTAGCAAAATGGGCTGACTTGATTCTCATCGCTCCGGCGAGTGCAAATTTTATTGCCAGATATGCCAATGGATTTGCCGAAGATTTATTAAGCACTTTGTGCCTAGCAACTGACAGCCCAGTTATTATTGCCCCAGCAATGAACCAGCAAATGTGGCGTAATCAGGCAACGCAAGAGAACCTAGAAAGAATAAATGCTAGAGGGATTACTGTTGTTGGCCCAACAGCAGGCGTACAAGCTTGTGGTGATGATGGTCCTGGTCGCATGCTTGAACCAGAGGAGATAGTGGCGCATACGGCCAATATGTTCCAAACAAATATTCTGACAGGATCGCGGCTATTAGTAACTGCTGGCCCAACTCGAGAGGCAATTGATCCCGTACGATTTTTAAGTAACCGTAGTTCTGGTCGTATGGGGTATGCGGTTGCTACAGCGGCAGCGGAAGCAGGCGCAGATGTTACGCTTATTTCAGGCCCTGTTGATCTTGCAGCAATAGGAATAGAGAAAGTTATACACGTAACATCTGCTGAAGAAATGCAAGAATCCGTAATGCAAAGAATTAACAATATAGATATTTTTATATCAGCAGCAGCCGTAGCTGATTATAGGGCGCAGAAAATATCAGAACAAAAAATAAAAAAATCAGATGATACGTATGAATTAATAATGAAGAAAAACCCAGATATTTTAGCCGAGGTTTCTGCGCTATATGATGCACCATTTACAGTTGGTTTTGCAGCAGAAACAGAAAATCTTGAATTAAATGCTCAAACAAAATTACATTTGAAAAATCTTGATATGATCGCTGCAAATCAGGTAGACAAAAAATTAGGAATAGATTGCAAAGAAAATGCTTTAACTATATTTTGGAAGACAGGGTGTGAAAAGTTACCACTTGCGCCAAAAAACAAATTAGCAAGAAGCCTTATAAAATTAATTGCGCTTCAATACAATGAAAAAAATTCAAATAAAACTCATTGATAAACGGTTAGGTAACGAGTTTATAATGCCTAATTATGCAACGGAGGGTTCAGCTGGTTTAGATTTATGTGCTTGTATCGATGAAACTTTAACTATACATCCAGGCGACACGATTTTAATATCTGCGGGCTTTGCAATATACATTGCCGATAACTCTTATGCTGCAATGTTGTTACCTCGATCTGGCCTTGGGCACAAATATGGTATTGTTCTTGGTAATCTTACAGGATTGATTGATTCAGATTACCAAGGCGAGATTTTTGTATCATGTTGGAATAGAGGAAATACTTCATTTAAAATAAATCCTGGGGATAGAATTGCACAAATGATAATTGTTCCTGTCGTTCAACCAGATTTTGAATTTGTTGATTCATTCAATGAGACTATAAGAGGCTCTGGTGGTTTTGGGCATACTGGCGTGTCTTGAAATATGGACGAAGAAAACGAAGGCTTAGATTTTAATTCTGTTATCTTCCGGGCGTATGATATTCGCGGAGTTTTTGGCGAGGAGCTTACCTGTGAAGTGGCGCATGAGATTGCCAAGGCAATTGGCACAATGGCTCGTAAAAAAAATCAACAAAACATTATTATTGGCCGCGACGGAAGAATATCAAGCCCAGAACTTCACCAAGTTTTGATTGATGGATTAAGAAGTACCGGAATAGATATTATTGATATCGGTATTGTCCCCACGCCGGCCACTTATTTTGCAAGTTATCATTTGCAGGCAAATAATTGCGTAATGATAACCGGCAGTCATAATGCTGCCGAGTATAATGGTCTAAAAATAGTTATTGCCAACAATTCACTATCAGGTACTGGTATTCAAGAAATTAGACAATATTTGATTTCAAAAGAATATGAAGTTGGCGAAGGTACGTTGCAGCAAAAGGATATTTCAACGGATTATATCCAGCGTATTTTAAGCGGTGTAAATATTGCGGAAAAGACTCCGTTAAAGATTGTTGTTGATTGCGGGAATGGATCAGCAAGTGAAATCGCACCCAGACTATTCGACGCGCTTAATTGCAATGCAGTTATGATGTTTTCAGAAATTGATGGCAGTTTTCCTAACCACCATCCCGATCCCAGTCAGCCTGAAAACCTAAAAGATCTCATGGATAAGATCAAAGAAGAAAAGGCAGATATTGGTTTCGCATTTGACGGTGATGGCGATCGATTAGGTGTAGTTGATGCTGATGGCAATATAATATGGCCAGATCGTCAATTAATGTTGTTAGCAAAAGACGTTTTGTCGCGTAACAAAGGAAGTCACATCATATACGATGTCAAGTGTACTCGATATCTGAAATCAATAATTGAATCTAACAACGGTAGAGCATTAATGTGGAAAACGGGGCATTCATTCATTAAGCATAAAATGAATGAGGTCAATGCGCCTCTAGCAGGCGAAATGAGTGGCCATATATTTTTTAAAGAACGCTGGTATGGATTTGATGATGCGCTTTATACAGCTGCTCGGTTTATTGAAATCTTTTCAAACAGCAAGAAAACACCAACAGAATTGTTTGCTGAATTACCCTATGGGGTCTCTACTCCTG
>JAAZZI010000038.1 GCA_014239225.1 Gammaproteobacteria bacterium | reverse complement strand
TTTAAACGGGCTAAGCGTTGCTTTAATACTCCTCTTTCCTTCTCTAAAACTTTATATTCTGATGTCATTATCTCATTTCTTTCATCATCATTATTTGCGGTTAGATTTGGCATCGATGAAATACTCTGTTTTGGTTTTCCCTCTGAAAATATATTTCGATTTTCTATATTTATATTCACAGTATCAGCTTCATTTGTAGGCCAAAACAAAATAAAACAAAAACAAATAAGAACTATAAAAACTAAACCCAGTACATGCTTCATCGCTGACTCCAAATAAATAAAATTCTAAAAAAAACTTATATATTTTTTGACGTAAGTCTAATCGATTATTGGTGCTACAAAATAATCTTTCTCAATCTAAAAAAAATAAATCTATCTATTCTTAATATAACCATTTTGATATTAATATAACAAAATACTAATATTTTCAATAACTTAAATAATAATTATAGATAAATAGTCTAATATAATTATTAGATATTTGATATAAGTATGTGATATTAATATATTTTTACTTGATTTTTTTATTATTATGCTCTAAAAGGTAAATCTATAAGTAATTGATTATTGGGAGATTGTAATGTTACATGATACAGAATCAATACGTGCCCCTGAACAACAGCCTACGAGAACTGTTTTCACCCCCGAATTACCCGAACTGCCGGCGATCTTTCAAAATGACTTTTTGCAGGGTTTCATTAAGCACCCCGAACGTTTTCCTATTGAAGTTAAGCGCTTACGTTTTTGGGAACGCTCAAAAATTGTATTTAGAAATGCTACAGATATTGGTTTTAGTTTCTTTTCTGAAGAATACCAAAAACCTGGTGACATAATTGAAGTAACCATTACCTCTAAAAACGAAATTAATTATTTCTTAGGAAAAGTGGTTCTCGTTATGGGATCAAAAAAAGGATATGAAATAGGCATGATGCTTTTAAATATTGAAGATGGTCCTAGACTAAGAATTGTTGAACAAATTTGTCATATCGAGCTCTATCTAAGCGATAAACGTTATAAAGAAGGTCCGTTTCTAAGTAAAGAAAAATTGACAGAAGAATGGATTGAACGTTTTGCAGGTAATTTTCCCGTGCGTTGAAAGATATACAAAAAAGGAGATATTGTATGTATTACGTAAGAAATTCAGCAGGTGGGGTAATGGCGATTAAGCCAATAAATAAACCTAATAATAAAAAGAAAAAACCATCAGTAATGAAGCTCAAAGAGAGAAAAAAGAATTTTAGTGATTCTAAAATTTAAACTAGCCTGTCAACAAAGTTAATAGAAAATTGAAATGCCCTAGCTAGGTAATCAGTAATACCCCTATCAAGATTTACTAAATGATTTTTTTATTCCTATTTTTTCTTGGTCTTATTTGTTGGTTTATTAGTACGGTTGCAGCAGGTGGTGCGGCAACAATGCTAATTCCTATTATCGCCTTCTTACTAGGTGTACAAATGGTGGCGCCAATTATATCGGTTGCTGCGTTAATTACTAATCCAACAAGGGCCTATGTTTTTAGAAAAAGCATAGATTGGAATGTTATTTTATATTTATTACCCGGTTCTATTATTGGAGCTATTTTTGGTGCATGGTCATTTGCTCAGACTGATGCTCGAATTATACAAATAATTCTTGGTCTATTTTTAATTTGTTACGCTTTGAAAGGCAAGCTAATAAAGGCAAAAAACTTAATTAAAATGAAATTAAGCTGGTTCTTTCCGTTGGGACTAACTGTTTCATTTCTCTCTGGATTGGTAGGCGCAACAGGCCCAATACATAATCCATTTATGCTGGATTATGGTATTACAAAGGAATGCCTTATTGGAACCAAGGCAGTAAATTCATTAATTATGCAAATAACAAAATTAATTAGTTATGGCTTTTTTGGTGTATTTACTATTCAAATAGGAGTTTATGGAATCGCGCTTGGATGTGGTGCAATAATTGGAGTATTTCTAGCTCGAAATCACTTGCAAAATATCAGCCCCACTCGATTTAAACAGTATAGCCTTGCTATCATGTTTTTTTGTGGTGTTATTATGCTAATTAAAGCCTTTATGTAAAACGTTGTAATACAATATTTTTATTATCAAAAATTACTATTATATAAGGTAAATCAATACTTTTTCACGGGCATTTTTCATCACTAATTTTTTTTAACTCAATATTTTTCAGATCGGGAAATGCTTCATCACGAAAATAGCCCCAATTTTCTTGATGAAGTGAATCATATGTACCGCCACTTTTTAGATCGATAAAAACCCAACGTTTAAGATCGCTATCAATAGATTTATTTTTTATACAAGCGAGAATCCAGCGACTACTGAATCCTAATTTTAAAATCGATGCTTCAATCATGGTGATATTTTCATGATTAATTACATAATATTCACCTAAATTATTTTTGATTAATTGATGACGACCAGGTAAATCTTGAGCATAGGTTTGAGTACAAAATAACAATAATAAGCCTTTTAAAAAATATTTCTTCATAATTAAATTCTTAGTTTTTTATAAAAAATTAGGATTTACAGGAGCCTTATCATTAAAAATAGCTTAATAAGTACAAATAATATTTATAAAATCTATTATATATCAATATTTTAACAAATTATGTAATATAGAGATAATTGATATATGGAATAAAATTTTGATATTAGTTGCTGTATCTCCTACTATTTCCCATAAAGTTTAATAAATAGAGAAATATGCCGTGGCCGAAGATTATAAAAAATCCGATGATCATAAACCTCGTCGCTTAGGTGAATATTTAACCTGCTCACGAGGTTCAATTCTAATGGCAATGAAAAAGAAATTAGAAGCTTTGGAGCATGGTGGTAATAAAAAAGGCCTCGGTGAGTTCTTGCTTGAGCTTGGAATAATTTCTCAAGATGATCTTGATAATGCTTTACGTCGTCAACGTGCCGACAGAATTGCACTCTGCCCAGTATTTAATTCTCTGACAAACACAGAATTACATGCGATTGGTAATCATTTCATTGAGGTTGGTATTGGTAGCGGAGAACAGTTTATAACTGAAGGCAAGAATGATCCAACATTGTATATTTTAATCGAGGGACAATTAGAAGTTTTTACAAAAGATAAAAATGGTAAAAACATCCATATCGCATACATAAATCCAGTCGAAACAATTGGTGAAATGGGCTATTTTCAAGGTGGGATAAGAACTGCATCGGTTAAAACAACCAAACAAAGTGAATTACTACGAGCTCCTTATTTAAATCTAACTCACTATTTTGAGCATGTTCCACGCGTTGCTAATGCTTTTTTGGAAGTAATACAACGTCGTCAAGAAAACGCTAAATAAACTAGAAATTTTCTATAAAAATCTTAGTTTTTTCTGAAAAATATAATAAATACTGAATTTTAGCCAAAGATCAATAAAATATTGTTTTACTAGTTAAAACTACTGCGTATAATCGCGTTGTGCTTAGAAATTAGTTTTGTTCATGATTGCCGTAAGTAGACATTCTTCTGTTTCTTGTCGTTCAATCCCTTAAGCAATAACTGTTTTTTTTAGCAGGAAAGTCATTTATTTGACATGATTATAAACTTGAATAGGAAATAGAATATGTCTGATTTAGTAACAGGTAAAGTTAAATTTTTTAATGATTCGAAAGGTTTTGGTTTCATCGAACAAGAACAAGGTCCGGATGTTTTTGTGCATTTTAGCGCAATCAATGGCTCTGGTTTTAAAACTTTGGCCGAAGGACAGCAAGTGCAATTTAAAGTTACTTCTGGAGAAAAAGGCCCTCAAGCTGAAGACGTAACCCCATTATAAGTAATTAAGTTAATTTCTTAAGGGTTACAACTGTGGTGCCCTAGGGTGCCACAGATTATTTGATGACTCTAATTACCAACGATAATAATGAGGTAGTTAGTTTCTCTTTAAGTGTGTCTTACGGCCATATTTTTCTTATCTTATTTTAAATTGTCCTAATTTCATCGGCAATTAGTTTAATTCCTTTCTCAACAGTATCTTCATCCATTGAGTATGTGATTCTTAGGCATTGATGCTTGTGCTCCCAGTTCTCTTCTAGTCCGGGGAAAAAATGAGAGCCGGATATAACTAACACACCTCTTGATTTTAATCGTTCATATAGCTCGTCTGTTAAGATGGATAAATCCGGTAACCAAAGCCATAAAAATATCGCTCCTTCTGGTGTATGAATATAATAATCTATACCATCAAATTCTCTACGTATTACTCTAAGGGCGTGTTTCAACTTTTTTTGATAAAAAGGTTTTATCTCTGATTGTGATAAACGCTGCATTTCCCCGGATCTTAGTAAATCATTTGCTATCATTGGGCCGAAATTTGCTGTTGCTAAATTTATTACTGCATTCATATTTCGAATCGAACTAATAATCAAATCATCAGCTATTACAATGCCTGTACGTGTTCCAGGCATCCCAATCTTTGAAAGGCTCATGCAAAAAATGGTGTTGTTATTCCAAAACGGTTTGGTCTCAGTAAAAATAATACCAGGAAAAGGTTCGCCATAGGCATTATCAATAATTAACGGCATGTCATGCTGTTCTGCAATTGCTTGAAGTTTTAGCATCTCTTCATCTGTTAACACATTACCTGTTGGATTTGTAGGTCTGGATACACACATTGCCGCTGTATTTTCCTTCACTGTTAATTTATCAAAATCAATGTGATACTTGAAAAAATGATTGTCTAATTTTTCAATCACTGGTTGATACGAGTAGAATAAATTATTTGTGAGGCCAACGTCCGAATAACCAATATATTCTGGGGTAATAGGTAATAATATTTTTTGATGCGTTCCGTCTTCATGTTCACCGCCAAGCATATTAAATAAAAAGAAAAATGCTGATTGACTACCTATTGTTAAAGCAACATTTTCTGACTTAATGCCCCAACCATATTGTTCATTTATCATTGCAACTATAGCGTTAATAAAATCTTGATTGCCTTGTGGTAGTTCATAATTGCCAATAACATGAGAAAATAAAGCGGGATTTTTAATTAATCGTAGTAATGATTCTCGAAAACATTCCTGAACAATCGGGATATGACTAGGATTTCCGCCTCCCAACATCAATAAGTCATTATTTCCAGCCATTGCATTCCCAAGATCGTCCATAAGCTGAACGATTCCTGAATCACTATTAAAACGAGATGCAAATTTTGAAAATTTCATTGCTTTTTAAACCAATAGTTCTTAATGCTGGGGATATAAAACTACTTAAAACTCTTTTTTGCTATTTTTTTCCCGATCAAAACTAATCGAATCGCTCGTTCTGCCGCATTTGCTAAATGTTTGCGTGAATTTTTGATTGCCTCTTCAAGTGACATGTCGCGTGCACAAGCGCTTTCTAAACCGTCAATCCCATATGCAAAAATATCATTAGCATCATCTGTAATACCGCCACCAATCACAACAGTTGGGATATGGTATTTACGAGCTGCTTTTGCTATACCTGAAGGGGTTTTACCAAAAGCTGTTTGAGTATCAACTCGACCTTCTCCTGTGATAACTAAATCAGCATTCTCCATGTATTTACAGATATTTGTGGCATCAATTACAATTTCAATCCCACTTTTCATTCTAGCTTTCGTAAACGCAACTAAACCTGCTCCTAATCCGCCTGCTGCGCCTGCTCCCTTTAATTTGGTTACATCCTTCCTTAAGGACTGTTTAATTACTTTTCCAAGATGCCTGAGATTCTCATCCAATATTCTAGTCATAGTAGGTGTTGCGCCTTTTTGTGGTGCAAAAATATACGATGCCCCTGACTTACCACACAATGTATTATTAACATCACATGCAACGATAATTTTTATTTTTTTTAATAAAGGATCTACTTTTTTATTATCGATGCGTACTATTTTCTTAAGCATTCCCCCAGAACCATAGTCACTAATTACTTTGCCTTGTTTATTAAGAAAACGAATACCTATTGCTTGGGCCATTCCAACGCCACCATCGTTCGTTGCAGAACCACCAATTCCAATAATAATTTTTTCCGCACCTCTCTTTGCGGCATCCAAAATTAATTCTCCTGTACCATAAGTTGTTGTCTTTAATGGATTCTTATTTTTACCACTAACAAGAGGCAGTCCTGATGCCTCTGCCATTTCAATTACAGCTGTTTTACCATCAGACAATAAACCGTATCGAGCTGAGACAGTATTGCCGGCAGGTCCGACAACACGTTTACGAATGAATTTTCCGCCGAGCCCATCCACAAGTGATTGCACGGTGCCCTCACCGCCGTCTGCCATAGGTACTTTAATGCATTTAGCTCTGGGCAAAATACGCTTAATACCTTTCTCAAAAGCTGTGGCAACTTCTAAAGAAGTTAAATTTCCTTTAAAAGAATCAGGGGCAAGAATAATTTTCATAAATGCATACTCCGAAAAACCATCATT
The DNA here is from genome assembly GCA_014239225.1 of Gammaproteobacteria bacterium. Classification (GTDB taxonomy): domain Bacteria; phylum Pseudomonadota; class Gammaproteobacteria; order Eutrophobiales; family Eutrophobiaceae; genus UBA11869. The sequence continues at coordinate 476 of JAAZZI010000038.1, read as the reverse complement.
CTATAAAATATAATAGCTTAACAAGCTTGTTAGGAAATAATTACCTATGTTGACAGGAAACGATTTTTTCACTAAAACTAATATTATAAAGGCTATAGTCTAAAGTATTTCAATAAAATTCAACAATATTTTACATTAAATCATAAGAAGTACCTTAAGTTCTATTTTGTTATAAAAATCGAGTTATTTGTGAAAAAAATAGTCTATAGAATGGCCATATTTGAATAGAGCCATTACACTATGCGGCCTTAAACATCATAAAAATGAGCCCATTTAATTCGATAAAAATACCAATATAATTCAGAATAATTGATCGACGGAGATTTATAATAATGAAATATCTTAAATTAAGCCTAATAAGTATATTGCTAATCCCAGTATTGGTGTCAGCGCATGGGCCATCACGACAAAAAGTTGTTCAAGAAATTGAGATTAATGCTAATGCAGATAAGATATGTAAGATTATTGAAAATTTT